>NZ_DJTP01000016.1:0-152817 GCF_002440405.1 Empedobacter sp. UBA6305
TTTAAAATGCACAACGGGTTACAATTGATAAACAACTTGCCATCATTATTTTAGTAAAATTCTTCCCGTATTCTGCGGCTTGTTCAGATGATCCCATCCAAATCAATAAATCTTTGGCGAATATAAATCCGAAAATACTCAACAGAATTGTAATGATTATCGATAATAAAATTGCTTGCGAAGCACTTTCCGAAGCTTTTTCGGGTTTCTTTTCTCCAATTCTTCGTGCAATAATGGCAGTTGCAGCCATACTTATTCCTATTGAAATCGAATAAACAATTGTTAATAAAGATTCTGTAAGACCAACGGTTTGTATGGCGAAAGCGCTTTCTTTTAAATGTCCTACAAAATATAAATCGACCAATGCAAAGACAGATTCCATCACCATTTCGAACATCATCGGAATTGCTAATAGAAAGACTGATTTTTTGATTGGTAACGCGGTTAAATCTAAGTTTTCGCTTGAAAAAGATTGTTTAATTAACGAAAAAATAGACCCAATTTTGGCTGTTAAAGACTTTTCTACAGTCATTTTTTTGGTTTTAAAAAAATTAAAAATACTTGATAAATTTTTAAATCAAAATGAATTTAACGTTAAGTTGCCGCGAAGTTGTAAGTATTCATTTCAATTAAAATCTGAGAGGATTTTGCCCAAAAATAAATCATTTTTTTCAATACCAATTTATCTTTTTGATTTTATTATCTTTACCAAAACAGCTATACTAAGAAGAAATGAAAAAAACTGCTTTTATTTTATTTAATGTTGCCCTTATGGTAGGAGTGAATGCACAGAGTTACAAGAAAAAGTATCCAGATACAAAAAAAATTGATCATGTTGATACGTATTTTGGAGAGAATGTACAAGATCCATATCGTTGGTTGGAAGACGATTTGTCTGAGGATACGAAGAAATGGGTGATCGAACAAAATAAAGCAACTTATGCTTATTTGAATGAAATTCCATTACGTACACAATTGAAAAAATCGTTGACGGATATCTGGAATTATGAGAAAATTTCGACTCCTTTTAAAGAAGGAGATTATACGTATTACTACAAAAATGATGGTTTACAACAACACTCTGTTTTGTACCGTAAATTAGGTGAAAACGGAACAGAAGAAGTTTTTTTAGACCCGAATAAATTCTCCAAAGATGGTTCTGTTTCGTTGGCTGATGTTAGCTTTTCTAAAGATGGAAGCTTAGTTGCATATTCTATTTCAGAAGGTGGATCAGATTGGAGAAAAGTAATTGTTCTTAACGCAAAAGATAAAACACAAGTTGGAGAAACATTGATTGATGTTAAATTCTCTGGAACAGCTTGGAAAGGAAATGACGGTTTCTATTATTCTTCTTATGATAAACCAAAAGGATCTGAATTATCAGAAAAAACAGATCAACACAAATTATATTACCACAAATTAGGAACGGCTCAGAAAAAAGATCAATTGATTTTTGGAGGAGCAGAAACACCTCGTCGCTATGTTGGTGCTTATTTGACGGATGATGAGCGTTTCTTAATTATTACAGCTGCTAACACAACAACTGGAAATGAATTGTATTATCAAGATTTGTCTCAAGTAAATAGTCCAATCAAAACGATTGTGAATAATTTTGACACAAATACTTCTGTGATTGATAATGATGGAGAAACTTTTTACATTTTTACAAATAACAAAGCTCCAAACAATAAAGTAGTTAAAGCAACTATTTCTGATTTGAGCGAATCTGCTTGGAAAACAGTTATTCCGGAAACTGAAAATGTATTATCTGTTTCTACAGGAGGAGGTTATTTATTTGCTAAATACTTAAAAGATGCAATTTCGGTTGTGGAGCAATACAAATATGATGGATCAAAAGTTCGTCAAATTACATTGCCTGGAGTTGGTTCTGCATCAGGATTTGGAGGGAAAAAATCAGAGAAAGAAATCTATTTCGGATTTTCAAATTATATCACACCATCTACAAGCTACAAATACAATGTAGAAACGGGTTCTTCGAATGTTTACATTAAACCAAATGTGAAATTTAATTCAGATGATTACATTTCTGAACAAGTTTTTTATACGTCAAAAGATGGAACAAAAGTTCCGATGATTATTACGTATAAAAAAGGATTGAAGAAAAATGGTAAAAATCCTACAATCGTTTACGGATACGGCGGATTCAATATTAGTTTAACGCCAGGATTTAGTCCAGCAACTGCTGCTTGGATTGAAAATGGTGGAGTTTACGCTGTTCCAAACCTACGTGGAGGTGGAGAATATGGTAAAAAATGGCACGATGGAGGTCGTCAATTCAATAAATTAAATGTTTTTAATGATTTCATTGCTGCTGCAGAATACTTACAGAAAAACAATTACACTTCACCAGATTTTACTGCATTATCAGGAGGATCTAACGGAGGTTTATTAGTTGGAGCAACAGAAACAATTAATCCAAAAATAGCAAAAGTAGCATTACCTGCGGTTGGTGTTTTAGATATGTTACGTTATCATACATTTACTGCAGGTGCAGGTTGGGGCTATGATTATGGAACAGCTGATGATAGCAAAGAAATGTTCGAGTATTTGAAAGGATATTCACCAGTTCACAATGTAAAAGAAGGAACATGTTATCCTGCTACATTAGTCACAACAGGAGATCATGATGATCGTGTCGTTCCTGCGCATTCGTACAAGTTTGCGGCTAATTTACAAGCGAAACAAGCGTGTGATAATCCAGTTTTAATCAGAATTGAAACAAAAGCTGGTCACGGAGCAGGTCGTTCGACAGAAGTTGTGATCAATGAAACAGCTGATAAGTATGCCTTCACTTTGTGGAACATGGGAATCAAAAAATTGAAATAATTATAATTTAATTCATTCAAAACCATCTGATTATTCAGGTAGATTTTTTAATTTTATAGGGTTAAAAATTTTAAAAATAATGAACACAAAAACATACGCAGCGTTTAATGAAACTGATCCATTAGCGCCACACACAATAGAACGTCGACATTTACATGCGAAAGATATTTTTATAGATATCGAGTATTGTGGAGTTTGTCACAGCGATATTCATACAGCGAAAGGCGATTGGGGAAAACCAAATTATCCAGTTGTTCCAGGGCACGAAATTATTGGTCGAGTAAAAGAAATTGGTTCTGATGTAACAAAGTTTAAAGTTGGAGATTTGGTTGGAGTAGGTTGTATGGTAGAATCTTGTCAACATTGTCATTCTTGCGACGAAGGTTTGGAGCAGTATTGTGAAAATGGTTTTACAGGAACGTACAATTCTAAAAACTCGAAACATGGTGGAATCACTTACGGTGGTTATTCAGAAAACATCGTGGTAGAAGAAGATTTTGTGCTTCACGTACCCGAAAATATCGATGTAAAAGCTGCTGCGCCATTGTTGTGTGCGGGAATTACAACGTGGTCGCCTTTGCGTCACTGGAATGTAAAATCGGGCGATAAAGTTGGTATAATTGGTCTTGGAGGTTTGGGACATATGGGTGTTAAATTTGCAAAAGCAATGGGTGCACATGTTGTAATGATTACAACATCTGAGTCTAAAGGTGAAGATGCAAAGAAACTTGGAGCTGATGAGGTTTTGATTTCGAAAGATGCAACACAAATGAAAGCGCATGCAAATTCATTTGATTTTTTATTGAATACAATTCCTGTAAAACACGATGTTAATCCATATTTACAATTATTAAAATTAGATAAAACAATGTGTATGGTTGGAGCTATCGAGCCTTTAGATGCTGTTCACGGAGGTTTATTGATTATGAAACGTCGTAATTTAGCAGGATCTTTAATTGGAGGAATCAAGGAAACACAAGAAATGTTAGATTTTTGTGGAGAACATAATATTGTGTCTGATGTCGAAATGATCGATATTCAAAACATTAATGAAGCTTACGAGCGAATGATGAAATCTGATGTGAAGTACCGTTTTGTGATTGATATTAAATCATTGAAAGAATCTTAATCTTAGATATAGAAACAAAAAAATCCGCTTAACGAGCGGATTTTTTTTGAGTTTTTAAGTTCTATTTCGCAACAGAATCTTTTGTTGTTCCTGCTGGATTTACAGTTTTCGAAGAATCTACCGTAACTCCTTCTACAGAATCTGCCGAAGGAATTTCTGCTTTTTCAACATTTACAGAATCTTCAATAACTGTTGTTGGTTCTCCTACACTTGTTGGTTCTTGTTTACAAGAAATTGCTGTGAAAGAAATCGCTGCGAAAGCGAATAACGCTAATTTTTTCATTTGATTTTTTTGTTTAATCTATTCTACAAATTATTTTTTCTCTGTTGTTGTAGTCGTAGTTGTTTCAACTTTTACAGGAGTTTCTTTTACAACTGCCGAATCTTTGATAACAACAGAATCTTTTCCTACAGAGTCAATTTTTACAGAATCTTCGATTGTTGTAATCGTGTCATTTTTTACTTCTGTTTCAGTTTTTGTTTCTTTCGATCCAAATAAATTACAAGATGTTAGACCAAATGAAGTTCCGATTACTCCTAATACGATTACGTTTAATGCTAATTTTTTCATAACTTTAATTTTTGATATGTTTAATTGATTTTTTTTTCTTGATTTTTTCAATCATTTTGTTGAACCAAAGTTAAGCAGACATCAAAGTTTTTTGAAGTAAAATAGTTGTAAGATGATTGTAATCCAATCATCTAATATTCAACAAATGTTTTACAACAAAAGAAATCATTTAACAAAGCATTAATAAAGAAATACAACTCAACATATCAAAAAAATTATTTTATTTGTAGTTGTATTAAAAGAAAATTTGTAAAATCGAAATTATTTTACAAAATATTGAAAACCAACTTTATAAATTTTATTTTTTTGAGCAAATTTACAGATATAGAAATTTTCGAAATTCTGAAAAAAACGATTTCAAATCGATTTTTGGAAGAAAATTCTGCTCAATCCGAAAATATCTCCGATTGGAAGGGGCAAGAAATTACATCTTTTCAAGACGATTTATTCAATAAAACCAGATCTACTGTTAGTGAAAAATGGTTTTATACGTATTTTAAGTCAGATTTTAAGAAACTTCCGCGTATTGATATGCTCAATCTTTTGGCGCAATATTGTGGATATAAAAATTGGGCACACTTTCTTAATGTTCAGAAAATCGAACATTTTGGTCCAAATAAGACTGAAGAATCGACGATTGAAGTAACAGAAAACGAAAATTTTTCATCAGAACATATAATTCCAGAAGAATCTGAAGTAGAGATTCCAGCAGATGTTAAACCATCAACAGAAAAAGAAATAATTCCGGTAAAAGAGAAAGTTGCTAAAACAAAACCTAAGCTAAAATTGATTTCGATAATAGCAGCAGCAGTTGTTTTGTTGAGCGGAATTGGAGCAACTATTTATTATTCAATTTTTGGTCAGCGAGAATATGAATTTTGTTTTGTAGATTCGGATAGACAAGCTGCAATTACCAATTCTGTTGAGGTTACAATTATTAGAGATGGTTTTACGCCACTTTATTTATCAACGAAAACAGGTTGTATCAAATTCGAATCGCAAAAAGATACAATCAAGATGTTTGTGAGTTCACCTTATTATAAACAAGATACGTTTAAGGTTAATTTGCATCAATATAATCAGCCAGAAAAGCTTTTGTTAGAGCCAGATGATTATAAAATTATGCTGTATTATTATTCGAATTCAGCAAAAGATCTGAAACAACGAATTTCTAAGCTAAATCAAATGATTGCGGATGATGCGTTGATTTATCAAGTGTATGACAATGATTTTTTTGGTGTAGAGATTCTTTCGAAACAACAATATATCAATTTAGTTACAATGCCTACGACATCGTTAAAGAATTTTTCTTTGATCGAATCGGAAAGGAAAAATGGAAAAATTGTGAAATTAAAATTTAAAATCCAGCAAGATGAGAACGATAAGTAAAATAGTTCAGTTTAGCATGATATTGCTGATGAGTGTTTGGATGATATTATCGTGCAAAGACGATAAATATAAAGGAGATTATAACCCAGAAGCAATAAAAGGTTACAAAAACGAAGCATCGACAGTAAGTAATAAAATGGATTCGGTAGAAGCTGTAAATTTTATTGCAAAGCAAAAATTGCGCGAGTTTTTCGAGCTTTCGGCACTGGCATCTAATACCAATGATACGGTTGTTGATAGTTTGTTGAGAGATCAATTGTTATCTTATTTTCCTAAAAAAGATACGACCGAAATATTTTCGTTATTGAGAGAACTTCGTTCAAAAAAAGTAACATTTACTTCCGTTTCTAAATTTGCAATTTTACCAAAAGATTCAATTACACCTGACTCTATCAAGCGAATTGCGTATACAATTAATTATTTCAATTCGGATAAAAAATTAATCGAAACCAATAATCATGTTGGGGTATTTGTGTTAAAACAAGAGCCGATCAAATTTCAACGAGAGTTTAAATTCTATTTTAGAACGTTAAATGATAAAAAAGACTCGATTCAGAAAGATTCAATTCCGTCTGGAGTAATACAAAAATCAAGAGGAAAATCGCCGAAATAAGCGTCTTCAATATATTCGATAGGTCTAAAATAAGTTAGACCTATTTTTTTTGAATCAGCTCTACATCTTGCCAAAAACTTATCATAATATCCTCCTCCGTAACCTACACGATTTCCTTTTTTATCGGCAACAAACATTGGAATAAAAATAACATCAATAGCTTTAGAATCAATTTCTGAATACTGAATAGGTTCTGGAATTTGAAGTGAATTTAATACCGTTTCGAAACCTTTTTCTACTTTACAATTAATCATATCATCGCCAATAACCAAAGGCAAAACGACCTCTTTTTGTTGTTGAAATAGCCAATTTATGATTGGATAAGTATTGATTTCGTTATTTTTTTCGATAGGTAAGAAAATATGAAAAGTCTGATCTGTAGAAAAATCTAATTGTTTAATGTGTTCGAAAATTTGATCACTCAAGTTATTCACTTCTTCTTTAGTGAATGATTTTCTCAACGTTCGGTAATATTTTCTAGCTTCAGATTTTGTCATTTCTTCGTAGTTTGATACGAAGTTAAGAAATTATTAAAGTAAAAAAGTAGAGAGTAAGAAATTCAATTAATTCAGAAAAACTAATACAAAAATAAAACAAGCGATTGCCATAAATAACAATAAGTTAACAGGTTTTACTTTCATTTTACTAAACAAAGACTTTTTGTAAGTTTTGTGAATTCTCTTCGGTTTTGACATTTTTAATTTCGTTATCAATTCTATTATCTAGATGCAAATATGGTAAAAAGGTTGCTTATAAAAAATGCGGGAAACCGTAATTGTCTTTTATGTGGTTGTGTATTAATCCAATAAATTTTAAAAATAAAAAAATCCATCAAAATTTTGATGGACTTTTTATATAGCTAATGTTTTAATCTATATTTCTTTTACTGTAATTATATTTACAGGGCAAGCTTTGGCAGCACGTTCGCAATTATCTACGATAGAATGATCAGGATCTTTCAACGTGTGGAAACCTTTTTTATCAATTGCTTTTAATAAAACAGATTTACCGTCTTTTTTTGACATTCTGAATCGTTCTGGTGCTAACTCATAACAATAGTTGCATCCGATGCATTTATCGCGTTGTAACGTAATAATGACCATTGATAACTATTTTTTTAATGAGAATAAGCGCCTTCTTCAACACTATTTTGTTGCGTTCCTGGCTCTTCTACTTTTACTAATTTGTATAATTTATCAGATGGACGAATTCTAAATTCCATCGGAATTGTAATCGAATCACCTTTTTTAGCTGTATCAGATTTTACATCTTCCACCATCATTTCTGTTACCACCATTTCTTTGGCTCCAGTTGTTGGTCCTGTAACTAAAATTAAATCTCCAATTTTCAAATCATAGGCATCAATTACAAATTGACCAATACTTGGTTTTGGGAAGAAATGAACTCCTTTTCCGATATAAACTTTTTTCTGAGTTGCCATAGAACCTGGAACAGCAGACCATTCTCCTAATTTTTGACCTAAATAATATCCAGACCAAAAACCACGATTATAAACAGTTTGCAATAATCCCATCCAGTAATCCACTTTTTCTTTTGAATATGTTTTATCCGCAATAGAATCAATCGCTTCTCTATACGCACGAATTACAGTTGCAACGTATTCTGGAGCACGTCCACGACCTTCAATTTTCAATACTTTTACACCAGCATCAACCACTTCATCCAAAAATTCCATTGTACAAAGGTCTTTTGGCGACATCATGTATTCGTTATCTAATTCGATTTCGAAACCAGATTCTTGGTCGATTACCGTATATTTTTTACGACAGTTTTGTTTACAAGCTCCACGATTTGCAGAAGAATTGTGCGAATGTAAGCTCAAGTAACATTTACCTGAAACAGCCATACACAATGCTCCGTGACCGAAAATTTCGATTTCAACTAAATTTCCACTCGGTCCACGAACATCATCTTTGATAATCTGTTCACAAATCTTTTTCACTTGTTTCAAACTCAATTCACGCGACAATACCATTGTATCAGCAAACATTGCATAGAATTTTACTGTTTCGATATTCGTAACGTTAATTTGTGTCGAAATATGAATCTCAATCCCAATTTGTCTTGCATAAGCAATAACAGATTGATCCATCGCAATAACAGCCGTAATATTTGCTTCTTTTGCTCTGTCCAATAAGTTTTTGATTAAAGATAAATCGTGATCGTATATAATTGTATTTAAAGTAAGGTAAGAACGCACACCTTTTTCTTCACAACGTCTTACGATTTCTGGTAAATCGTCCATTGTAAAGTTTATTGATGCTCTCGCACGCATATTCAACTGCTCAACTCCGAAATATACAGAATCAGCTCCATTATCTAAAGCCGCTTGTAACGATTCGAAATTCCCAGCAGGAGCCATCAACTCCATTTTTCCATCTTTGGTCATACGAAAATTCTGATTTTAAGGTGCAAAGGTACAACAAAAAATACAAGTGATTAAGTTATTTATAATCAAGTTAAATTTTTGAGAATGAATTTACTTTGAAGTTTAAGTTAGTTTTTAGCATAATATTTGTTGTCAAACAATAAATGATATTCCATGAAAAAAATTATTTTATCAAGTATTTTAAGTATCGGTTTATTTGCCTCTTGTGCTTCAACTAAAGAATTGAAACAAGGAGAAGAATTGTTAACAGTTGCTCCAGAAACAAGAGAATGTACCGCAGGAGTTGCAAAAATGCAATGTATGATGGTAAAAGAAGCAAATGCAGCTGAATGGCAATATTTTTATAATCAGATTGAAGGATTTAAGCATGAACCAGGTTATGAATATCAAATTATTGTTTCAAAATCTGAAATTGAAAATCCACCAGCAGATGCATCTTCATTAAAATATAAGTTAGTAAAAGTTGTAAGTAAAAAATTAGCAACAATGAAATAATTTGAATCTACTTCAAAGAATTTCGAGTAATTTTGTAAAATGTTAATAGAAAGTCTTCAAAATCCAAGGATTAAAAACTTGCTGAAATTGCAAGAAAAATCGAGAGAACGTAAAAATCAAGGTTTATTTATTGTGGAAGGAACACAAGAAAATGAATTAGCTGTAAAAGGTGGTTACGAAGCGGTTGAAATTTATATTTGCGAAGATATTTATAACAAATCAATTGATTTTGGACAGGCAAAAGTATTTACAATTACCAAACAAGTTTTTGAAAAGCTTGCGTATAGAAAATCGACAGGCGGAATTATCGGTGCCTATAAAACGAAATCTTCGACATTAACGGATTTACAATTACCAGAAAATGCGTTGGTTGTTGTTTTGGAAGCTGTAGAAAAACCAGGGAATCTTGGTGCAGTTTTACGAACTGGAGATGGAGCAAAAGTAGATGCTGTAATTGTTTGTGATGAAACAGTTGATTTTTTCAATCCGAATGTGATTCGTTCTTCGGTTGGAACATTGTTTACCAATCAAATTACATCAGCAAGTAAAGAGGATGTTTTGGATTTCTTAAAGTCGAAAAATATTCAAGTTGTTTCAACATTTTTGAGAGATGAAACAAAGAATTTATACGAGACTGATTTTACAAAATCATCTGCGATTATTTTAGGAACTGAAGCAACAGGACTTTCGGATTTTTGGGCTGATCATTCAGATTCGTTGATTAAAATTCCGATGTTAGGTTTTGTAGATTCACTGAACGTAAGTAATGCTGCAGCGATTTGTGTTTACGAAGCAGTGAGACAAAGACAATAAGAGATATAATATTAAAAATAAAAGCCACTTCGAAAGAAGTGGCTTTTATTTTTTTAAGTTATCAACCAAATTTTTTCATGCGCTTTGCAGCCTCATTCAACCAAGGTTGATAATTACAGTGTTTTTGTATCGCTTGATAAATTCCGTTGCTATTCGGATCTTTTGGATCAAGTTCATAGATTAATGAATTAATAAATCCGTTTTTTATCGATTGACTTTTGATGTTTTCCAATAAAGTATCTGGGGAAAGACCTTGATATAATTTTTCTTGTAAGTTTGTTAAGACAATATTACGGTAACTCTGATACGTTCTATAATCCTCGTCATTATCTAAATCAATTTTGTCTAATTCTGTCAAAAAATTAACGGGTAATTGTTGTGAAGCAGGATTGTAGTAAGTGTACGAATCCTTGTATATGTACAACAAATTGATAAAATCGTAATTTAAATTCGTTTTTTCTGTTTTGATGAATGAAGAATTAACTTCTAATTTTTCTAAATTTTCGAAAACTTTTTGATGAAACTTTTTGATTTGATTTTTGAAATCTGGCGGAGCAAGTTTAAATAATTCGGTATGTTCAGTTAAGAATTTATCCGTTTTAAAACTTTTGTCAACCAAATAATTGTTTCGATTTTTTCCTATTCCAGAGAATTTGAAATTATTCTCCAAATGTTTTAAATCTGTATTTAGAATCAAACTATCACCTGGAATCAAATAAATTGTAAACTCTTCGCGCTCGATAGAAAGTGTTTTGTAGCCTTCGTCAACTAACTGAAGAGTATCCGAAAAGTTTCCATCAAAATCTAAAGCAAAAGCTTTTTCACGATTATTCAATAATAGATAAATGCTATCTGTTTGCGCATTTGCGATTCGTCCACTAAAGTAGACAAGTTCACCTTTTTCTTTTTTAGGCGAACAACTGTAAATTGTAATTAAAAGTAGTAGGAGAAATCTCCACAACGTCTTCATTTTCATTTTTCTCTCTGCCTCACAAAAGTAGAAAATTATTCTTCGTTTTGATGAATTTCGAAGTAAGAATCTATCTTAAAATTTTCTGGTTTATTTGCTGCCGCAACCGCCAATTTATCAGCTTCTTCGTTCCAATGATGTCCAGCATGACCTTTTATCCATTGAAATTTTACGCGATGAATTTTATAAACCTCTAAAAATCTTTTCCACAAATCAGCATTCTTCTTTCCTTTGAAATTCTTTTGCACCCAACCAAAAACCCAACGTTTTTCCACAGCATCTACCACATATTTAGAATCCGTCACAATAGTAATCTCCGTGTTGGTGAACTTTAGCGTTTCCAAAGCCGTAATAACTGCCAACAATTCCATTCGATTATTGGTTGTTAGTCGAAAACCTTGAGAAATTTCTTTTTTGACTTTTTTCTCGGTTTCCAACAAAATACAACCAAATCCTCCTGGACCAGGATTTCCCAACGACGAACCGTCTGTATATGCTACAATCGCCATGTTTTATGGTTTGTAATTTAACATTGTATCAATTGTTTGACGCGCAACAAAATGATAATTTGGACGCGCATCTTTATAAATATTCTTCGCTAAATCCAATTGATTAGATTCTTTTAAAGCTAAATATAAAGGCTCTAAAAATTTACGACGACCAACATTTACCAAGAATTCTTTTGCATTTGTGTTGACTTTATCGTAATGCATTAAAAATGCTTTTTCGTACCAAGCACATTCAATTTCTGGATTTTTTGAATTTGTAAAATCATAAATAGCATCCAAATAAGCTAAATCTTCTTTCGTGTTTTTAGTCGTATCAATTTGACGAATAAAATGAACCCATTCGTTTGTAGATTTCGTAGATATCGCCACTTTTTTCGGAGCAACTTTATTTCGCCCGTTTTTAATATCTTGCTGTAACTGTGCTTCTGCTAAATCGAATAATTTTGAAGTAGGTTTTTTCAAATCTTTTGGCCAACCTGTGTTATAAATCCATTCTTGAACAAAAGAATCGTCTCCATTTGTCAAATTAGTTTTCAAATACTCCACAAATTTTTCTGTCGTCATCGTTTGGAAAGCGTGCGAAGAAAAATATTGATTCAAGAATTTATCAAATTTTTTACGACCATATTTATCTTCTAACATTTTCAAAAATAAATAACCTTTATCGTACGGAACATCAGAAAAAGCATCATCAGGATTTGCACCTTTCATGTTCACTTTTAATGAAGTATATTTTTCTGGAATATTTTTCATCGACGTTTCCAAATCTTGAAAACCGATTACCGAAATCATATCTGCATAATCTTTTCCTTCTAATTCTTCCATAATTCTACGTTCGAAATAAACTGTAAATCCTTCATTTACCCAGAAATCATCCCAAGAAGAATTCGTTACTAAATTTCCAGACCAAGAATGCGCCAATTCGTGTGCAATCAAATTCGTCATCGAACGATCACCTACAATTGCAGTTGGTGTTGCGAATGTTAAACGCGGATTTTCCATTCCACCAAAAGGAAACGAAGGCGGTAAAACCAATACATCAAATTGTTCCCAAGGATATTTTCCGTACAATTTCTCGGCAGCCGTTACCATTTTTCCCATGTCGGCAAATTCCCACGCAGCAGCTTTCAATAAGCCAGGTTCTGCATAAACTCCCGTTCTGTTATCGATTGGTTGATATTGTACATCACCAACAGCCAAAGCAATCAAATAAGGTGCAATTGGTTGAGGCATTTTGAACGTGTAAACACCTTCTGCATTTTTCTCTTTCGGATTGATTGCACTCATCAAAGGCAACAAATCTTTTGGCGTTTTTACTTTTGCATCATACGTTAAGCGAACACTTGGTGTATCCTGAATTGGAATCCAAGAACGCGTTAAAATCGCTTGTCCTTGCGACAATAAAAACGTATGCTTTTTATCGTGAGTTTGTTGTGCATTTAACCATTGTAAGGCATTTGCGTCTGGAGAAGTTTTGTAGAAAACTTTTACAATTGTATCATTTGGCGTAACATCAATGATTAAGGCTTGACCTTTAATAGAATCTTTTTCACCTAATTTGTATGTTGTTTTTTTTCCATTCGCTAATAAAACTGAATCAATTATTAGTTTTTCGGTATCTAAAATCAATTGTTTTGCTTGATTATTTTCGAATGTATAAGCCGCCGAACCTTTGATTTGATGCTTATCGAAATCAGTTTCGATATCTAAACTCAAATGTTTGATGCGAGTTTTATCTAAATCAGCAAAAGTTTGATTATCCTTTGCTTCAGTTTCTGTGGTAGAAGTGATTTGTTTATTGCAACTAACCGCCGTTAAAGCCGTTCCTAATGCGATATAAACTAAATTTTTCATTGTTCTAAATCTTTTAAAATCATGTTGTAAGCAGCTTCTTTCAGCGCCACTTTATCGTTTTTTACATTCAAATCTTTCGTTTCGAAAGTCGCCAATAATCGAACTTTTATTTTCCCTGGATATCCTCGAAACCAATTGAATGGAAACATTTTATTAACACCGTGAATCGCCAAAACAGCCAAAGGTGTTTGTGTTTCAATCGCAATGTTAAACGCTCCATCTTTGAAAGGATCCAAATAAATTTTGAATTCTTTGTCGTTTGTAACGCCGCCTTCAGGAAAAATAAAAATACTCAGATTTTTGTCTAACTTTTTCTTTGCTTCGGGATAAACAAGTGCTTTACTACGTGCACTTTTTCGGTCGACAGGGATACAAATTCGTTCGAATATTCGTCCAAAGATAGGGATTTTAAGCAATTCTGCCTTGCCTACAAATACGATTGGATGATGTTTTAGAATAGTCAACATCAACATAATATCCATCACCGAAGTATGATTAGCTATAAAAACATAATTTTCTTTTGGATCGAGTGGAACAAGTTTTTTGTAATCTATTCTAAATCCTGTTCCATACAAAACAAATTTTCCCCAATATCTTATAAATGGGTAGATGTAAGGAAATGTTTTATCGAAGTTTGCTAAAGGTAATACGATAAAAACACCAATTGTTAGGACATAAATTGCGGCTAATAAAATCATCCAAATGCGCCAAATAAGGACGAAGAAACCTGTGATGTATTTCATTGAGTTGGTTTAGTTGGGTAAAGATATGGAGAAAATGAAAACTAAACCTATGTTCCTATTTTTTCAAAAACTTCAAAATGGCTTCATTTAATACTTTTGGTTGCTCGAAAGGAACATAATGTGTCGAATTTGGAATAATCAATAACTCTGCTTTTGAAATATTTTGTTGAATTTCTTTAGTATGACTCTCTTTTACTTCATCTTTTTCTGCAGCAATGACCAATACAGGATTTTGAATTTTATTTAATTCTAGTTTAGTAATTTTTGGTTCATTTAACATCAATTTGATTAAGCGTAAATTCGTATTTTCTGAAGATCTATTTACTAAACTTTTCAAATTCTCAATCAGTTCTTCGCTTACTCCATTTGGATTAAGAACTGCTCCAATTGTTATAATTTTATTAACTAATTCAGGATGTTGAGTATTGATAATTAAAGCTGTGTTTGCACCATCACTCCAACCAACAAGATTTACTTTCTTTAGATTAAGTTTTTGTATCACTTGAAGTAAATCGTTTGAAAATTCTTCATAAGTGTAAGGTGTATTTGTCAAATCTGTACTTCTCCCTTGTCCGCGCGTATCAAGAACAATTACTCGATAATGCTTGGCAAAAAATGGAATTTGTTGATAAAAATCTTCTATACTTCCGTTATTTCCATGTAAAAAAATCAAAGGCTCACCTTGTCCATATTCTTCATAATAAATCTTTGCATCGTTTATGTCAATATATTTTCCTAACTTATTTTTTCCATAAATCAACTTTTTAGCATTCTCTTTATGTTGATAATATGAAATTAATTCTTTTGTTTTTGTATCAATTTCTTCAGGCTTTTCCTCATTTATAGTCAATTTATCTTTTGAATATAAAAGATCTAAGTTGGCGATAAAAACGCCTTCGGAAGCTTCCCAATTACCTTGACTTTGATACCTAAACAATAAATCTTTTGCTAAAGATTTTTTAGCCGAAACACCAAAAACAAAATCTTCTTGATCTAATTTTTTATAACCAACTAATTGTAGTGTTGCAGCAATTTGATCAACATTTTTGAATCGAAATTTATAAGGTGTTAAATTAATTTTTTGCCATCCTGTTGTAGAAGTTTTATAAATAATGTTTTTATCTAAAATGGATTCTACGGGTAACCCATTTTTGACCGAATAAATATTAACTTTCAGCGTTATTTCTTCAAATTTAGAACTTGGAATAATATGAAAATTAAACGCATTCAGTTTTGTAGTTGGGTAAATTTCAAAAATATTTCCTTGTTCAATTGTAGGTACATTTTCATCAAACATTTTAGAAAAAGTAAGCATCGGACGAGTTTTTTGTCCAATAATTTTCTCTTTCATTTTTTCTGTTTTCAGTGTCACCTCTGACAATGAAATTGATTTTTCAGTTAATATAACAACAGAACTTTGTTGAATATCATGAACCGATTTTGAAGTTAAATTATAACCTGACGCATCAAAAACTAAATGAGTTTTAGTTAAATTTTCGGGAATTTCGATAGAAAATTGACCATTTTCATCTGTAATTGCTCCAACTTCTGAATTTTCTATTCCAATAGAACAGTATGAAATTGGCAAATTATTACTGTCTTTTACAGTTCCTTTCACTTGAATTTGGGCTTGAACGATTGTACAAATACTTAAAATTAATCCAAAAAAATAGTTGCTCATGACTTTGTTGTTTGCTATATGACGCATTGTTTTTAAAAAGGTTACATTAATCGTTTATTAATTATTTCATAAAATTTTCATCTAAAACGTTATCGTAATAATATTGGTTTTGAGATGAGCATGAAATGATTAAATTTGTTAAGGAAAGAATACTAAAAATATTATGGCTTTAAATACAATCAATCCAACAACTACGAATGCTTGGAATGCGTTAGAGAAACATTTTCAAACGATTCAACATACGTCAATCAAAGAATTATTTGCTCAAAATGCAAATCGTTTTGAAGAATTTTCGATTCAATATCCTTCATTATTAGTGGATTATTCGAAAAATAGAATTAATGAAGAAACGATTCAACTTTTGGTTGATTTAGCGAAAGAAATGGATGTTGATACAGCAATTCAGCAAATGTTTGAAGGAGATGTCATTAACGTTACTGAAAAACGTGCTGTTCTACATACAGCTTTACGCAATCGCTCTAATGAAGAAGTTTTGGTTGACGGAAAAGATGTGATGCCTCAAATTAATGAGGTGTTAGATCAGATGAAATCTTTTTCGGAGAAAGTAATTTCGGGTGAATGGAAAGGTTTTTCAGGAAAAGAAATTACAGACGTTGTCAACATTGGAATTGGAGGTTCTGACCTTGGACCTGTGATGGTGACGGAAGCATTGAAACATTATAAAACTCGTTTGAATATTCATTTTGTTTCGAATATTGATGGAACGCATTTAGCAGAAACTTTTAAAGAAATAAATCCAGAAACAACCTTATTTATTGTTGCTTCAAAAACATTTACAACGCAAGAAACGATGACAAATGCGTTTTCGGCAAAAGAGTGGTTTTTGAATTCTGATGCGCAAGAAGCTGATGTAGCGAAACATTTTGTGGCGTTATCGACAAATGCAGAAGGCGTTGCAAATTTCGGAATTGATACAGCAAATATGTTCCAATTTTGGGATTGGGTTGGCGGTCGTTATTCGTTGTGGAGCGCGATTGGTTTGAGCATTGCTTTGGCAGTTGGTTTCGATAATTTCGAAGAATTGTTAGAGGGAGCGCATGAAATGGATGTGCATTTCAAGACAGAAACTTTAGATCAAAATATACCAGTTGTTTTAGCGCTTTTAGGAATTTGGTACAACAATTTCTTTGGTGCAGATTCGGTTGCTTTGCTACCTTATGAACAATATTTATCGCGCTTTGCAGCATATTTTCAGCAAGGAGATATGGAAAGTAATGGTAAATATGTTGGTCGTGATGGAAAAAAAGTAGATTATGAAACGGGACCAATTATTTGGGGAGAACCAGGAACAAATGGACAACATGCTTTTTATCAATTAATTCATCAAGGAACAAAATTAATTCCAGCCGATTTTATTGCAGGAGCTAATTCGTTGAATGTTTTAGGCGACCATCATGCAAAATTATTATCAAACTTTTTTGCTCAAACAGAAGCTTTAGCTTTTGGAAAAGATGAAGAAACGGTTGTTGCTGAATTAGAAAAAGCAGGGAAATCGAAAGAAGAAATTGATTTCTTAACTGCTTTCAAAATTTTTGAAGGAAATCGTCCTACAAACTCAATTTTATATCAAGTATTGACTCCAAAAGTTTTAGGAAATTTAATTGCGATGTACGAACACAAAATTTTTGTGCAAGGTGTTATTTGGAATATTTTCTCTTTTGATCAATGGGGAGTAGAGTTAGGAAAACAATTAGCAAATGTGATTTTACCAGAGTTAGAAAATGATGAACAAGTTACTTCTCATGATGCTTCTACAAATGGATTAATCAATGCTTATAAATATTGGAGAAAATAATTTATCAATACAATTACTAAAAAATCCGCTCAATGAGCGGATTTTTTTATGAATTTTTGTGACCAGTTTCTTTTAAAAATAAGGTTAGAATAATGGCAATAAATATTCCAATGATCCAAAACCAAATTGCTTGATGATAATGTACAGTTTTATCTGTAACATTTACAATTTCGTTTCCATATAATTTAGCAAAAACAGGATTAACTAGAGAAGTTACACCAAATGTCAAAAAGTTTTGAACTCCAGTTGCAGAGCCTTTTACATAATCTGGATTAGCTTCTTTGATAACCGAATATGGGATCATTGCGACTCCAGAGAAAAGCCCAAAAATGAAAAATGTAACTTTTATTGGAATTAAATCTGAAAGATAAATGAGTTGTATAAACATCAGGATCATTCCGATACAACCAAAAAGAATAACAGATTTTCTTTTTCCTATTTTATCCGTTATATAACCCATTAATGGACATCCAACTACCCAGCCTAGTGACGCCATAGCAGCAGTCATAGCAGCATTGTGAGCATCAAAACCTAAGTCTAATTTGAAAAAAGGAACAGCCCAAGTCATGGCAAAAATTGTTGTCGGTATAAATAATAATCCAGAAATAATACCAGTTAACCAAGAATTTGGATTGCTGAAAATAATTTTGAAAGGTTCAATAAAAGAGGTTTGTTTACTTTTTTCGATCTCTTCTTCAGACGATTTTGGAGTTATGAACAGCATTGCTACAGCTGGAATTATACATAAAACTCCAGCAATTATCCAAAATGTTTTATATCCAAAACCATTTTCTAATAATGGCGCAACCACAAATTGTCCTGCCGCTCCTCCAAGCATTCCTATACATTGAGAGAAGCCTATTGCTGTTGCTAAAGATTTTGATGAGAATCCTTTGGTTGCTAAATAGACACAACCAGGAAAAGCAAATGCGCTACCTGCTCCTTGTAATAATCTGCCTGTTGTTCCAGCAAATTGGGAGGAAACAATAAATAAAATACATCCTATTCCGAGTATAAAACACCCTGCAAACATCGAATATCTTGCACCAAATTTGTCTAAACATATTCCAGCAATTAAAGCGAATATCGAATAAGAGTAATAATATGTTCCAATGAGAGAAACTAAATTTTCTTTAGAAATGTTGTAATTCTGAGCCAAATCTGTGATCATTAATGAAGGCGCAGAACGAGTTGCGTAATCAATGAAATAAAAGATTAAGCCTAAAACCCATGCAATGATGAAAAGTTTTTTACTTGATTGTGTGATAGATGATGGTTGATTCATTATAAATCTTTTAAATGTTTATAATTGGATTTAATCGTTTCCATTACCTCATTCATTTTTCCACCTAACATTAGTTTCGCCATAGATTTTGTCATTCCAATCATTTGATCAAGATCTACTTTTGGAGGCATTGCTAAAGCGTTTGGATTTGTAAATACATTTAATAAATACGGTCCATTATGCGCAAAAGCTCTTCCGATTGCATCAGGTAAATCATCAGGATTTTTAACCGATTCGCTTTCTATTCCCATTGCTTTTCCAATCAAAGTAAAGTCAGGATTTTCCATATCTGTTTCATTGTCAGGTAAACCAGCAACTTCCATTTCCAATTTGACCATTCCTAATGTTCTATTATTAAAAATAATTAGTTTAACAGGTAGATTATATTGTTTGATGGTTGCTAAATCTCCTAATAACATTGAGATTCCACCATCTCCACACATCGCAATAATTTGTCTATCAGGATATGCCATTTGTGCACCAATCGCTTGAGGCATTGCATTTGCCATAGAACCATGATTAAAAGATCCTAACATTTTCCTTTCCCCCGTACCCGTTATATAACGTGCTCCCCAAACACAACACATTCCTGTATCAACTGTAAAAATAGCATCTTTTGTAGCTAACTCATCTAATAAATAAGCTGCATATTCGGGTTGAATGGCATTTTCTTTTCCTTTTTCATGAACAAATGTCATTTTGCTTTCAAGAACTTTCTTGTACATTTCTAATTGACTATCCAAAAAATCTTTGTCTTGCTTAGGTTCTAATAACTCAATTAATTCGTTAATTGTTTCTTTTGCATTTCCGACTAATCCTAAATCAATTTTAGCTCTTCGTCCAAGTTTAGAGCCATCTGAATCAATTTGAATGATTTTTTTATCTGTTGGAATAAAATCTTTATAAGGAAAATCGGTACCAATCAAAATAATTAAATCAGCTTTGTGCATAGCATGATAAGCAGATGGTTGACCAAGTAATCCTGTCATTCCTATTTCATTTGGATTATTGGGTTGAATACTCATTTTTCCTTTGAACGAATATCCAACTGGAGCATGCAAATGACGAGAAAGTTTTATAACTTCTTCATTTGCTTGAGATGCGCCAATTCCACAGAATAAGGTAATATTATTAGCATCATTTATAATAGAAGCAGCTTCTCTTAATTCAGTTTTATTTGGAGTAATAATAGGTTGATTGAAATAGAAATTCGAGGTATAATTACTTTCAACGGCTTCCATTTCTGCAATATCTCCTGGAAGTCCAATAATTGCAACATCTTTTTTTGAAATAGCATGTTGTATTGCTGTTTGTACCATTCTAGGAACTTGTTCTGCTCGAGTTATAATTTGATTATAACAACTACAATCATCAAAAAGTTTAATAGTATTCGTTTCCTGAAAATAATCTGTACCAAATTCTATTGTAGGCAGAGTAGAGGCAATTACAACTAAAGGAGTTCTTGATTTATGCGCTTCATAAACTCCGTTAATCAAATGTACATGACCAGGACCAGAACTTCCAGCGCAACATCCAATCCCATTCAATTCTGATTCGGCAGTAGCAGCTATTGCTCCAGCTTCTTCATGTCTTACATGAACCCAATCAATTTTGTCACTTTGTTTAACTGCAATATTAAAAAAATTGAGACTATCACCAGTTACTGCATAAACACGTTTTATATTCGCTTTTTCTAGTAATTCTACAATTTGATGTGCTACATTCTTTCCCATAATAAAGTATTTTTTTGATTGTGACTAACAAGTTATGAAATTATAGGATAAAAATGTTTAAAATAAGTGTTAAATATTTGAATATTAAATTGTTGAAAAACAAAAAAGCCTGTTGAAAAACAGGCTTAAAATTAACACATGAGGACAAAATTTACTCTACTAAATCTTATACGTACATGAATATTTCAATATTTGTGCCAAAACTATATTTGACATAAAAAATAATTGCACAATCTATTTAACTGCTTTAATTTTTCCATTCATTGTTGCAAAATGTCCTGGGAAAGAGCATAAAAAATCATAAGTACCTTCTTCTAAGGTAAATTTGATTTGATCATTTTCTTTACCACCTAACAATTTTGTGTGCGCAATAATTTCTGATTGTAATTCTGTCGGAATATAATCTGTCGCCTTAGCAGAAGCCGCTGTATTTGCAAAAGCAGAAGCATCAGAACCTGGTTTTAATAAAATAAAATTATGTCCCATTGCTTCTTTTGACATTTCACCAGCATTCATTAAGATTAAAGTTACTTCTTCGCCAGCTTTCACTGTAAATTCAGTTTTATCGTAGCGCATATCATCACTTGCTTTCAAAACAATATGGTTGTTTGTAGCAGGCGTAGCTGTAGAAGTTTCAGCATCTTCTGATGGAGCTGTACTATAATCTATTTCTGGTTGAGTTGATTCATCTTTCTTAGAACCTCCGCAGCTCATCATCAAAATTGCCGCGAAACTCATCAAAGCTATTTTTTTCATTATTTCAATTTTTTGTTTGATATAAAAATAATGAAATTCAGTAACTTAAAAAAGTTTACTCAGTCTAAATAGAACTGATTTTAAACAGATAAATTTCTAAGGAATATCCAAATATTTGTGTGTTTGTAAAGAATAACGCCATTTTGGATTTTCTTTTACATATTCCACAATCAATGGAAGGTTTTTGTCGCGTTTGCTCCACTCTGTTTGTAAGAAAAGCGTACAATCTTTTCCAACTCGAGCAGCTTGTTCTTCAGCAAATTGAAAATCGTGATTATTGAACACAATACATTTCAATTCATTTGCAGCTTCGCAAACTTCGTCTAACGGCAACATTAATTTCTTAGGAGAAAGACAAACCCAATCAATTTCTCCGCTCAACGGATAGGCACCCGAAGTTTCAATATGGATTCTTGCACCTTTTTCGTGTAGTTTTTTTGTCAAATAAGTCAAATCCCACATTAAAGGTTCTCCTCCTGTAATGATGATTGTTTTGGCTTGAGAAGTTGCCAAATCCACCAATTCATCCACATTAGTTAAGGGATGCTTTTCAGCATCCCAACTATCTTTTACATCGCACCAATGGCAACCAACATCACAACCTCCTAATCGAATAAAATAAGAAGCCACACCTGTGTACATTCCTTCACCTTGAATTGTGTAAAAATGCTCCATAACAGGCAATAATTTCCCTTCTTGTATCAATTGTTGTTCTTCTGCAGTTGTTGATGCAATGTGTATCATAATTTTATTTTTTGTTGTTGTATGCCAACAATGTGTTTTTTAATAACATAGCGCGTGTCATTGGTCCAACTCCTCCTGGAACTGGCGTTATCCACGATGCTTTTTCTTTTACATTATCAAAATCTACATCACCAGCTAATCTAAATCCTCGTGGATTAGTTTCGTCATCAACGCGTGTAATTCCTACGTCAACGATAACCGCTCCAACTTTTACCATATCAGCTTTTAAGAAACCAGGAACACCTAATGCAGTGATCACAATATCAGCTTCTTTTGTAAATTGTTCTAAATTTTGAGTTTTCGAATGAGTTAATGTTACTGTACTGTTTCCAGGATTTCCGTTTTTACTCATCAAAATACTCATTGGGCGACCAACGATGCGAGAACGACCAATCACAACTGTATGTTTACCAGCTGTATCAATGTTGTAACGCTCTAACATTTCCATAATTCCGTAAGGTGTAGCAGGTAAAAATGTTTCCATTTCTAACGCCATTTTACCAAAATTCATCGGTTGAAAACCATCTACATCTTTCTTAGGATCAATTGCATTGATAACCGCTTCTTGATCGATGTGTTTTGGTAATGGCAATTGCACGATAAACCCGTCCAATGTATCATCATTGTTCCATTTTTCAATTTCTGCAATCAAATCTTCTTGAGAAATTGTATCAGGCAAACGTAATTCTGATGACTCGAAACCTACAAAATGACAATCCTTGATTTTATTGTCAACATAGGTCTGAGAAGCACCATTACTTCCTACTAAAATTGCACCCAAATGTGGTACACGAACTCCTTGGTCCTTGTAATTCTGCACCAGCTCCTTGATCTCTTGTTTGATCTCTTTTGCCAGTTTAATACCGTCTAAAATTTGCATTGTTTTGTTGTGTTTGCGCAAAGATACGGACAAATTGGAAAATAAATCATTAAGTTTTGAGTTGATGATTTTCTGATTAAATAGAAAAACCACTTCGTTGTGAAGTGGTTTTAGCATTATTGATATTTTTTCTGCGATTCTTTTAAGTAATTAAAAACTTGTGTTGTGTTCATTTTTTTTAGAATTTATATTAAAAATAAACATGCCAGTTTCGAAATTGAAATAATAATCTTTTTCTCCATTTTTCAATTGAAACCATTCCAACAAACCATTTGTAAGATTAACACCAATCCAATTGATTTGTGAAGTTTTCAGATCGAAAATAAAATTATCATTCGGATTATTTGTGGTGATATAATGTGTTTTGTCGTCCAAAACATATAAAACACCACTTCCTTGAAACGCTTTCATTTTTAAGAATTTTGATTGTAGATTTCCAAAGTTATAACGCAAAACTGCTTTAAATTCTACATTTGGAGGAACTTGTGTTAACAAAGCATTTTGTTTCTTTTCGCGTGATTTACTTGCCCAAAAAGTTATTCCAAGAAGTAGTGCAAATGGAGAAAAAAACAAAATAATGATGATAGTAATGAAAGAATGTTATCCATAGTAGGTTGATTTAGGTTGTGTTAAGATACAAAAAAAAAGCTGTTAGTTTTCTAACAGCTTTTTTGAAATTTTATAAAGTTTGATTTTATTACAAATTACTCATTTTTTCTTCCACAACTTTTCGTTCTTGCGCAATCAAATTATCTTCTTCTGTCGGAAATTGAAAAATTCCAGAATTGATGCTTTCAATGCGTTTCAAGACTTCGTAAGATGCTTTTGCTTTTGTAAAATCTTCTCGATTGAGATAAATACGAATCGCTTTCATAAACGTCAAAATATTTTTCTTTTTCAATTCATCTGCCAACAAAAATTGATCGCGTTCTTCGTTTGCTTCCAATAAAGTCGACAAATTATTATCATCAATTTTGTAATACGATTGTAACATTTGATTGAAAATAATCAAAAAACCTTCATCTGCATTTCCAACTTCTAACGAAATGATTCGAGCCAATGTTTTGTTTAATTCTTGAATATATTTTGAAATAAAATCTTGTTTAATCATCTTAATCTAATTTTTTAGACAACTTTTCGAAAGTTTTTTTTGCGTTTTTATCTTCGTATAAAATCTTATGAACAGCGTTGATAATTGGCGCTTTTATTTGGTATTGCTCATTCATAATTGCCACACCTTTTGTCGCATAGTAACCTTCGGCAACCATATTCATCTCCAAAATAGCAGATTTTACGGTGTAACCTTTTCCAATCATATTTCCGAACATTCGATTTCGTGAAAAGAACGAATATCCTGTTACTAACAAATCGCCTAAATAAGCCGAATCGTTAATTTTACGCTTCATTGGACTTGCGGTTTTTAAAATATGATTCATTTCTCGAATCGCATTACTCATCAAAACTGCTTGGAAATTATCTCCATAACCCAAACCATGCGCTATACCTGCTGCAATCGCGTAAATATTTTTCAATACCGCGCCAAATTCAGTTCCGTAAATATCGTTTGAAAGTTTCGTTTTGATAAAATCACATGCTAAACAATCCGCAACAACTTGTGCTTTGTTTTCGTCTTGCGCCGCAATTGTTAAATAAGAAAGACGCTCCAAAGCAACTTCCTCAGCGTGACAAGGACCACTTACAATTCCTAATTGTTCTTCTTTTACATCGAATTTATCAAACAAATATTGTCCAACCAATTGATAATGATCTGGAATAATTCCTTTGATTGATGTTACTACAAATTTATCTGTCAACGGAACAGTTAATTTACTCAAACAATCGACAACGTAAATAGATGGCACAACCAAAAAGATGATATCCGAATTCATGACAACTTCGTTGATATCCGTTGAAATTTTAAGCTTTTCTGACTTAAATTCGACATCAGTTAAATAATTTGGATTGTGTCTATTTCGCTCTAAATATCCTTTTACGTATTCATCTTTTACCCACCAGTTGAAAGTTTCAAGGTTTTTATTCAGCATTTTTGCAATCGCAGTTGCCCAGCTTCCATTCCCTATTAATCCAACTTTACGATTAGATAACTCTATCATAATATATGTATTGAATAGACAAAGTTAATTAATTTGTAGCTTAGGTATTTTGAATTTTACGAAAAGAAACTCAATTTTGTAAAAATTTTAACGACTTTGTATAAAAAGCTTTTTAGTGAGACCATTATCTACGGTATTGGCTCTATATTGCCGAGGGTAATTATTTTAGCATTGAATTTTTTTATTATCAAGCAAGTTGATAATTCAGATTTTGCAATGTTTTCTCAATTATATTCTGCGGTTTCTTTCCTGAATGTCATTTTAACATTTGGTTTCGAGACTGCATTTTTCCGTTATGCAACCGAAGAAGGAATGTATCAAAAAGTGTTGAATACAGCTTTTTGGTTTATGGTGATGAGTTCTACTGCAATGCTCGTTTTAGTTTTTCTTTTTTTACAACCTCTGGCAGATTCTGCAAATTATAGCGATCACCCAGAATATATTTTGTGGTTTGCGTGGATTGCTTTTTTTGATGCAATTTGTGTGATCCCTTTTGCAGTTCTACGTTTTAAAAATCGACCAATATTATATACAACAATTCGCGTAATTCAGAATGTTTTTCAAGCAGTTTTGACAATTGGTTTGTTGTATTATGTTTCGAAAGATTTTATGCTAGGTTTAGGTTTTGATAATGCGATTTCCTATCCTTTTATAGCGAATTTATTAGCGAGTATTTTAGGATTTGTATTATTAATAGGCGTTGTACGTCATGTTCAATTCAAATTTGATCAATCACTTTTCAAACAAATGTTTTTGTACGGTTATCCGATTATGATTGCTGGTTTGGGGTATATTTTAAATGAAAATTTCGATAAATTAGTTCAACGACAATTAATAGATCCAGCAGCAGCGGGTTCTTATGGCGCTTGTTACAAATTAGCAACATTAATGACGCTTTTCGTAACAGCTTATCGAATGGGAATAGAACCATTTTTCTTTAAAGTTGCCAAAAAAGGAGATGCAAAACAGACATACGCGAATATTTTGTTCTTTTTCAGTATCATTTGTAATATTGTAATTCTTGGAATTTTAGCAAATATTGACTGGATTAAGAAAATATTTGTTCCAAATTCAACGTATTGGAATGCTTTAGATATTGTCCCAATTATTTTAATTGCGAATTTATTTTTCGGAATTTATTATAACCTTTCAACATGGTACAAAGTAACGGATAGAACAAGTATCGGAACTATAATTTCATTGGTTGGTGGTGCGATTACTATTATTTTGAATGTTTTTTTATTGCCAAAATATGGTTTTATGGTTTCTGCCTGGACAACTTTATTGGCGTATGGTGTAATGATGGTGATTTCGTACATTTGGGGTCAGAAAGTTTATCCGATTCCGTATAAAGTCAATAAAATTGTACTTTACATGGGAATTGCAATTGCTTTAGCATGTACAAATTATTACATTCTCGATTCTAATTTGATTATTGGTAATCTGATTCTTATCGTGTACATTGCGTTTATTGCGTTTGCGGAAAAAAATACACTTAAAAATTTGAAAATAAAGATGAAAGTAAAAGTTATCAACATCTCGAAACACGCTTTACCAGAATATAAAACAGCTTTATCGGCTGGAATGGATTTAACAGCTAACATTGATGCACCAATCGAATTAAAACCTTTGGAAAGAAGATTAATTCCAACAGGATTGAGCATCGAATTACCAGCAGGTTACGAAGCACAAGTTCGTCCTCGTAGTGGAATGGCGTTAAAATATGGTTTAACTTGTTTGAATTCTCCTGGAACAATTGATGCAGATTATCGTGGAGAAATCGGTGTTATTTTAGCTAATGTTTCAAACGAAGCCGTTACAATCAACGATGGGGAGCGTATTGCACAATTAGTGATCGCGAAACACGAAACGGTTGAGTGGGAAGAATCTAACGCTTTAAATGAAACTGAACGCGGAGCTGGAGGTTTCGGAAGTACAGGAAAACAATAATTTTTTTGTCATTCTGAGCTTGTCGAAGAATCTAAAAAAGAAGTAATTCAATTATAAAATATCAATCTAACAAAAAATATTTTTAGAAATAAAATGAAAATTATTATCCCAATGGCAGGACGTGGTTCACGTTTACGCCCTCATACATTAACAACACCAAAACCATTAATTCCAATTGCAGGAAAACCAATCGTGCATCGTTTGGTAGAAGATATTGCGAAGGTTTGTTCAGAAAAAATTGACGAAATTGCTTTTGTAATTGGTGATTTTGGAGCTGAGGTTGAAGCTGATTTAATTGCAATTGCAGAAAAATTAGGAGCAAAAGGAACAATTTGTCATCAATTGGAGCCGCTTGGAACAGCGCATTCTATTTGGATGGCAAAAGAAGCTTTGGATGGACCAACGGTTGTGGCGTATGCAGACACATTATTTCGTGCAGATTTCAAATTAGATATGGAATCGGATGGCGTTGTTTGGGTAAAACAGGTCGATAATCCTTCGGCTTTTGGCGTTGTGAAATTAGATGATAACAGTGTTATTACAGATTTCGTTGAAAAACCAAAAGAATTTGTTTCGGATTTGGCGATTATTGGGATTTACTTTTTCCGTGATGGACAAAAGTTATATAAAGAAATTGAATATTTATTAGAAAATGATATTCAAAAAGGTGGAGAATATCAATTGACAGATGCATTAGAAAATATGCGTGCTGCAGGTGATAAATTTACGCTTGGAAAAGTGGACGAATGGATGGATTGTGGTAATAAATCGGTTACAGTTGACACCAATACACGTGTGTTGAATCTGGATAAAGAAGATTTCAAAACGATTCATTCTTCTGCAAAAATTGACAATTCATTAATCATTGAACCATGTTTTATTGGAGAAAATGTCGTGATTAAAAATTCGAAAATCGGACCTTTTGTTTCATTAGGAAATGGAACGGTTGTTGAAAACTCGAATATTGATAACAGTTTGATTCAAGAAAATTCAATCATCAGTAATGCAAATCTTACAGATACTATGATCGGAAATAATGCCAAATATTATGATGTTTCGCGAAGTATCAGTTTAGGAGATTATTCAGAATTGGATTTCAAATCACACAAAGCATAAAAATTATGATTAAAAAATTAACGTATATCTTTTGTTTAGGGGTTCTTGCAACAGCTTGTAACACTCAGAAAGCAGCAAAAGTAGATAAAGATAATACAGAAGTTGTTTCGGCTTCTTCAAAAATTATTCAGCAAACCTTGTCAAAAAAATCATCATTCAAAGATTTGACGATTAAGGCAAAAGTAACAGCAGATTTAGAAGAGATTTCTGGAGATGCAAACGCTACAATTGCTGTGAAAAATGGGCAAAAGATATGGGTTAATGCAACAAAATTTGGATTTACAGGTGCTCGCGCATTGATTACGCCTGATGGTTTTTCAGCTTTTGAAAAGTTAGGTGGAACATATTATGAAGGAGATTTTTCTATTGCAAATAAATTATTGAAAGTTGATTTTGTCGATTATCAAAAATTACAAAATTTGATGTTAGGAAAAGTTTTCGTTGATCTAAATCCTACAGATTATACAGCTACTTTTACAGATAATCAATATACGATTACATATAATAAAAATCAAGCGATTGCGACTTCTCCAAAAGAAGGCGAATATATACAAACATATGTTTTTGATAATGGTTTCCGATTGAAAGAAGCACATCTGAAAGATCCAAAACGAAAAATGGAAGTTGATTTGGCTTACGACAATTGGGTAAAAGCTGGAGCAGAGGAATTTCCGAAAAATGTTAAAATTATTATAAAAGAGAAAAAAACGCGTCAAATAGACTTGGAATATAATAGTTTTACGTTTCAGGAAACGAACACACCGTTCTCAATTCCAGATGGGTATAAGAAAAAAGAAATAAAATAATGAAGTTTGTTTTATCAACTGTACTTTTAACGTTGTCATTATCAGTGTTTGCGCAGGTTCCGTACAATAAAGCGAACTTACAAAAACAGAATGCTCAGCTTAAAAAAGAGATTATAAACTTAAACAAACAACTCGAGGTTAATAAGCAAAATTCGAAGTTAAATGTTGATTTTGTGCAGAATTTGACGAAAAAAATTCAGGTACAAACAAAATTAGTTAACAACTTATCGAAAGAAAAACGCTTTATCGAGGACGAAATTTATTTAACTCAATTAGAGATTAATAAACTTTCGCGCGAGTTGGTTGAGCTAAAAAAAGACTACAAACAGGTTTTGGTTCGAGCATATAAGAACAAATCTGTTGAAAATAAATTACTTTTTGTGCTTTCTTCTAAAAGTTTGGGAGAGGCTTATCGTCGTATCAAATATTTAGAAAAATATTCGGCTTTTCAATTAGGACAAGCTAATGAAATTATCGGTAAACAAACTGATATTCAAACGAAAAAAGCGAAAAAAGAAAAAGCGAAAGACGAAAAAGAAAAAGTACTTTCTCAACAAACATTGTTTAGTCAAAATCTTGAAAAAGAACGATTAACAAAAGAGAAAGCGGTCGAAGAATTCCGTAAAAATGAAGGTGTTATTGCTGCAGAAATCAATGCAAAAGAAGCACAACAACGCCAAATTGATGCGCAGATTAAAGCAATTATTGAAGAAGAAATTCGTCAAGCTAAGATTCGTGCAGAAAAAGATTTAAAAGATTGGAATGAAGCAAAACGAGGAAACTCTATTGCTTCTTATAACGAATATTTACGTGATAATCCGAAAGGAGATTATGCGAAATCTGCTCGTACAGCAATTTTAAGAATTGAGAATGATGCCAAAGCATGGAATATTGCACGTTCGGCGCATACAAAACAAGCGTATCAATCTTATTTAACTCATCATCCAACCGGAAGTTTCGTTTCTACAGCGAAAACAGAAATTTCTAAATTTGAGCAATTAGAACGTGAAGCAGAAGCTGAACGTCAACGCATTATTGCACAACGTAAAGCGGAAGAAGATGCGCGTCTTAAAGCTCAAAAAGAAGAGGATGCACGTAAAATTGCAGCAGCAAAAGCTGAAGCTGAGCGTAAAGCGAAGATAGAAGCAGAACAAAAAGTTGTTGTAAAAGTGCCAGAAAAAGAACGTGTTGTAAAAGTAGATGCGGTAAAACCAGCTGAGACTTTTGCAGAACGTCCAGATTCTGAAGGTATTTCGGGAGAATTCTCATCAAACAAAGGTCGTCTACCTTGGCCTGTTGATAAAGGAACGGTTGTAAGTAGATTTGGAGCTAATTCTCACCCAGTTTTATCTAATATTACAACGCAAAATAGTGGTGTTGATATTTCAACTTATCGTGGAGCACATGCACGTGCTGTTTACGAAGGAACTGTTCAAGCTGTAATGAGTGTATCTGGAAATGGTAAGTCTGTATTGGTAAGACATGGTTCGTATTATTCAGTTTATACAAACTTATCAAGTGTAAGTGTTTCGAAAGGTGATGATGTAAAACGTGGTCAGTCTTTAGGAATTATCTATACAAGTGGAGATGGAGAAACAATCATGAATTTCCAAGTTTGGAGCGGAACAACAAAACAAAATCCTGCTTCTTGGGTAGCGGGAATGTAATAAATTAATTATATATTTGCATTAAAATCAATTCAGTATGGGATTAGGAGGTAAAGAATGGATCGTAATCGTACTTGTTGTGTTATTATTATTCGGAGGAAAGAAAATTCCTGAATTAATGAAAGGATTAGGTTCTGGATTAAACGAATTCAAGAAAGCAACAAAAGATGATAACAAATCAGAAGCTACTGAAAGTACTTCTGACAAAAAAGAAAATTAAAATATATTTTTAATTAGATAATAGAGCATTGTAGTTGCGTATACAATTACAATGCTTTTATTTTATAAACTAAAACAAAACATGAAATTCACAGATAAAGCTTGGTCTATTTTTAATCAAAGTATCAATGATTATCACAAATATGATGATGTAAATCGTCAAATCGAAAATCCATATAGCGAAGAAGATTTAATCGCTCATTTATTGTACAAAAAAAATTGGATTGATACAGTTCAATGGCATTTAGAAGATATTATTCGTGATCCACAAATTGATCCAGTAGAAGCATTAAGCTTAAAACGTTGGATTGATAAATCAAACCAAGAACGTACAGATATGGTAGAATATGTGGATAGCTGGTTTTTACAACAATATGCGAATGTAGAAGTAAAAGCAGATGCAACTTACAATACAGAATCTCCTGCGTGGGCTGTAGACCGTTTTTCTATTTTATCGCTTAAGGTTTATCACATGAAACAAGAGGTAGAACGTGAGGATGCAACACCGGAGCATAAAGCAGCTTGTCAAGTGAAATTAGATGTTTTGAATCAACAACATCAAGATTTATCAACAGCGATTGAAGAATTGTTGGCTGATTTTGAAGCAGGTAAAAAATACATGAAAGTGTATAAACAAATGAAAATGTATAATGACGAGGATTTGAATCCAGTTCTTTATGCAAACAAGAAATAATTTTCAGAAAAATTAATAAAATATAGAAAACTCATCTTTTTTGGATGAGTTTTTTTATTGCGTACAAATATGTTAATTTCATCTAATCAAAATATTAGAATGAAAAAACTGAAATTTATTACTTGCTTTACCTTATAATCAACCTAAAAATTAACACCAGAAGAATTTAAAAAGCTTCAAACTAAAATTTTAGAATAATTATAAAGTTGAAATTACCTCGTATTGAAAAATATGAGGTAATTTTATAATTACTGTAAAATTTCACACATGAAGAAAAATTATTTCAAACCCTTACTTTTAGGAATAAGTTTATTCTCGATTTCGGTTTTTGGTCAACAAGAAAAACCAAAATACGATTATCAAGAAGCTTTCAAACCATTTTTTTATCAGAATAATGCAACAGAAACTCGTTCGGCGAGTGGAAAACCAGGTCATAATTATTGGCAAAATCGTGCAGATTATAATCTGAATGTTAGTTTGAATGAAGAAAAGAATGAAATTTCGGGAACAACTGAAATTACATATACCAACAATAGTTTTGATGATTTAGACTTTTTGTGGTTACAATTGGATCAAAATTTATTCAAAAAAGAATCTCGAGGAAGTGCTTTATTACCGATTTCTGGAAGCCGTTATGGCGATTCAACTTCTGAATTTGAAGGAGGTTATAAAATTAAATCTGTTCAAATCGACGGAAAAGAAGCGAAATACACTGTTTCGGATACACGCATGCAAATTGATTTGATTAATCATTTGAAAGCTCGTGGAGGAAAAACAAAAATAAAAATCGAATATTCATTTGTTTCGCCAGATTATGGAGCCGATAGAATGGGAGTAGAGCCAACTAAAAATGGAAAGATTTTTACGATGGCGCAATGGTTTCCTCGCATGGCGGTTTATGATGACATCATGGGATGGAATACTTTGCCTTATCTAGGTCCAGGAGAATTTTATCTGGAATATGGAGATGTAACAGCAAGTATTACGGTTCCGTCTACGCATTATGTGGTTGGTTCGGGAGAATTATTGAATGAAAACGAAGTTTACTCGAAAGAAGAAGTGAATCGTTGGAACAAAGCAAAAGCGAGTGATAAAACCATTATTATTCGTTCTGCTGATGAGGTAAACAAAGCGACAAAAGTTGCAAAAGGAACAAAAACGTGGAAATTTAAAATTCAGAATACACGTGATTTTGCTTGGGCTTCATCATCTTCGTTCATCTTAGATGCAGCAAAAATTAATCTTCCAAGTGGTCAAAAATCGTTGGCAATTTCGGCTTATCCAGTAGAAAGTGACGGAAATGATGCTTGGGGAAGATCGACAGAATATACAAAAGCTTCTATTGAGCATTACTCGAAACAATGGTTAGAGTATCCTTATCCAGCGGCGACAAATGTGGCAGGAAATGAGGGTGGAATGGAATATCCTGGGATTGTTTTTTGTCATATGACTTCGAAAGGTGAAGGACTTTGGGGTGTTACAGATCACGAATTTGGACATATTTGGTTCCCGATGATTGTTGGTTCTAATGAGCGTGTTCATGGTTGGATGGACGAAGGTTTTAATACGTTTATCAATGATATTTCGACGAAGAATTTCAACAATGGCGAATATTACAAAAAGCAATCTGCACAACGAATGGCGGGTTATTTATTCAGCGATAATCTTGAGCCTGTAACGACTCAACCAGATAATATGCGCGAAAGAAATATCGGTGCATTGTTGTATTATAAGCCAGGTGCAGGAATGAAAGTTTTGCGTGAAACAATTTTGGGTGAAGAAAAATTCGATAAAGCATTGCGTCGATACATCAAATATTGGGCATATAAACATCCAACGCCAGAAGATTTTTTCCGCACGATGGAAAATGTTTCAGGAGAAGAATTATCTTGGTTTTGGAGAGGTTGGTTTTTGAATAAATGGACAATTGATCAAGGAATTAACAGTGCAAAATATGTAGATGGAGATTACAAAAAAGGCTTGATTTTGAAAGTTGAAAATTTTGGACAATTACCAATGCCAACTACTGTTCAAGTGAACTTTAAAGATGGGACTTCTCAAGAAGTTAAATTACCGATTGAAGTTTGGAAACGTAATACAGAATGGACATTCAAAGTGCCTTCAACAAAAGAAGTTTCGATGATTAAATTGGATCCAAATGGAGCTTTACCAGATATTGATTTGAAGAATAATACATTCAATATGGCGGATGTAAAACCTGTTGAAAAGATTAATCCAAAAGAATACGAAGGTACATTTACGAATAAACAAATTAATTCAGAATTTGTGTTGAAAGCTGAAAACGATAAATTGAATTTAGTTTTTGGTGGACAAACTATTCCATTAGATTATCAAGGTGATGGTAAATTTGTGAATGAACAAGGCGGTTTGGAGTTGACTTTTGCAAAAGATAAAAAGACATTTTCTGTAGAAGAAGCTGGACAAAAGTTTGAGTTTACAAAGAAGTAAATTTGTTCTAAATTTTCATACTGAACCCGTTTTAGCATCACATCATAAAATATAAAAAACCACTTCATAAGAAGTGGTTTTTTGTTGACTATTATTTTTGAGATGTACCTTCTGGTTTAAGATATAAATCGAAGTAATCTGTAATTTTTTGCATCAAATGAACGCGGTCTTTTCCACGAACATTGTGCTCATGTCCAGGATAAACAAAGTAATCCATTTGAACACCATTTTTCACTGCTTCGCGAATAAAATCAATCGAATGTTGCCAAACAACCACATTATCTTGCGCTCCGTGAATCATCAATAATTTACCTTTTAAGTCTTTTACACGGTTAATTAAATTCGTGTTTTTGAAACCTTCAGGATTATCTTGAGGCGATTCCATGTAGCGTTCTGTATACATAATTTCGTATTGCGTCCAATCTAAAACTGGTCCACCAGCAACTCCAACTTTGAAAACGTCAGGTTTACGCAACATGAATGATGTTGTCATAAATCCACCATAAGACCAACCATGAATTCCCATACGTTCCGCATCTACGAAAGGTAAAGTTTTCAAGAAATCAACACCTTTCATTTGGTCATTCATTTCTGTAGTTGCTACATTTCCGTGAATCGCTTGTTCAAATTTAAGACCTCTATTCGCCGATCCGCGTCCGTCCATTGTAAATACAACATAACCTTTTTCCGCTAAATGATCGTACCAAAGATTTCCTGTTGCAGGAAAACGATTTGTGATTAATTGCGCGTGAGGACCATTGTATAAATAAACGATAACGGGATATTTTTTCGAAGAATCAAAGTTTGTTGGATAGATTAATTTTCCATACAAATCTGTTCCATCATCTGCTTTTAACGTTACATTTTCAACTTTCGCTGTATTGTAATTTGCCAAAGGATTTTGAGCAGTTAAGATATTTTGTTTGAATTTTCCGTTTGCATCCAATACATCAATTTTACGAGGCGTGTTATCATTACTCCAATTATCAATTGCATATTCTCCGTTCGTTGAAACCGAAACATTGTGCGTTCCAGCATCAGTTGTTATTTTACGCAATTTTCCATTCTCCCAATTCACCGCATATAAATGACGATCTTTCGGAGAATCTTTTGTTGTCATGATTAAGAATTCTTTTTTCTTCGCATTTTCTCCAACAAGATCCGTTACAATCCAATCTCCTTTTGTGATTTGGTTCAATAATTTTCCTTCCGTATTGAATCGGTACAAATGCATAAAACCATCGCGTTGCGACCACCAAACAAACTCGTTATTTTTTCCTGGAATAAAATGTAATTCATTTTGAGGTTCTACATATTTTGTATCATCTTCTTTGAATAATGTTTTAATCAATTTCCCTGAAACTGCATCATATTGATTCAATTCCATGTGCTTTTGATTACGAGAAAGTAAAGCAATATAAATATGTTTTTCGTCTGGCGACCACGTAACCGAAGTTAAATAATGATCTACTTCTGGGTGAGTTTCTAAGAAAGTCGTTTTTTGAGTGGTTGGATTATAAACACCTAACGTAACCGTATGATTTTTTGTTCCAGCAAATGGATATTTGATGTTTTTGTTCACCGCAGGTTGTACAGACCAATCGATAATTGGATAATCTGTAACCGCTGTTTGATCCATTCTATAAAATGCAACTAAATTCCCTTTTGGAGAGATGAAAATTCCTTTGTGAATCCCAAATTCATTTTGATGAACCGATTTTCCATTCACGATTTCATATTTTCCGTCTTTGGTAATTTGATGTGTTTTTCCAGATTTATCAACAAAAAATAAATTGTTGTCAATTACATATCCAACTTGATTATTCGTCGCGTCAAATTCTATATTTTCTGCATTTTCAGGTAATTTCAACCAATCGTTTTGTTGACCAGCAGTTGTAATTGTTTTGTAACCTGTTTTTGTAGAAAAATAAGCTTGCTTATCATTGATCCAATTCAAAGAAGGAATTCTTTTATTCTCAAATTGAGAACTTCTAAAAATTGTATCAGTTTTAAGAGATGGAACTTCTTTCTTGATTAAAGCTTCTCCGTATGATGTTTTTACATTTTGCGTGTACGCATTTTGATTCGGAATCCATTGAACTTGATTTAGATTTTCGATACGTAAATTCGTCGATAATCCAAGTACAGCATCTTCCATTGTGACATTCTTTTTCTGAGCAATTAAACTAGCGCTCATTAAAAGTGTAGTCAATAAAATTGTTTTTTTCATGTGTGATTTCTATTTCAAATATTGCCCAAGTGCTTCTAAGTTTTTCTTTTCATTCCCAATAAAAATTTTGTCTCCATCTACCACGACAGGACGTTTTAGGAAAGTATAATCTGATAAAATATAATTTTTGATATCATCTTCAGAAAGCTGTTGATCTTTCAATCCTAATTTTTTGTAATTCTGTGCACGACGTGAAAATAGAGCTTCGTAGTTGCCAGCTAAATTCTTCATTTCTTCTAATTCTTCTGCTGTTATCGCAGTCGATTTTATTTCATGCAAATCAAAACCTGTAAAATCAAACTCTTTCATAATACGTTTGCACGTATCGCAAGTTTTCAAAAAAAATATTTTTTTCATTTCTCAAAATCTTTGGTTTTGTAAAGATAAATAAGTTTCATCGTTTTGCAGAATGATAAAGAATTTTGTCAAAATATATTTCAAATCGATAAAAAACTATCTTTGCAAGTATGGAAGAAACTAATTTTTTGCGTTTAAACAAATATATTAGCGATAGTGGTTTTTGTTCGCGTCGTGAAGCAGATCAATACATCGAAAATCGTTTGGTACAAATTAATGGACGAGTTGCTAAAATTGGGCAATTTGTAGGACCAAATGATGTGGTGACTGTAAAAGGTGTCGAAATAGAACCGCGCGAAAAGGAGCATGCGGTTTATATTATGCTGAATAAACCTGTGGGCGTTACGTGTACAACAGATCCTACAGATCCAGATAATATTATCGATTTTCTTTCGTTTGGAGAACGAATTTTTCCGATTGGTCGTTTAGATAAAGATTCGCAAGGATTGATTTTATTGACAAGCGATGGTGATATTGTGAATAAGATTTTACGTGCTGGAAATAATCACGAAAAAGAATACATTGTAACCGTTGATAAACCAATTACGGATGAATTTTGCGAACGAATGTCGAAAGGTGTTCCGATTCTTAATCAGGTTACGAAGAAATGTAAGATCGAAAAAATAAGTACAAATGTTTTCAAAATTACATTAATCCAAGGTTTGAATAGACAGATTCGCCGTATGTGCGAATATTTTGGATATGGTGTAAAAAAATTAGAACGTGTTCGGATTATGAATTTAACGTTGAATGTAGGAATTGGTCAACATCGAGATTTAACGGCAGAAGAATTAGCAGAAATCAATCGCTTGACGAAAGATTCGGAAAAACACGAAGAAAAGAAACCAGCTTCAAAATCAAAAAAATCATCAGCGAAAAAAACAAAAGAAATTTCTCCAGATTTTAAAGATTCGAAAGGAAAATCAATTAAAAAGCCAGTAAAAAAATCAACAACTCAAGCCAGAGTAGGAAAAAGTAAACCACCTACAAATACGAAAGGAGGTAAATTTGGTAAAAGAAGATAAAATCAAAAGACGAATATTTTTCGTCTTTTTTTATACATTTTAGTCAAAACTAACTTCTATCATGTCATTTTACCAAAGATTCAATATCTTTATAAAGTAAAATCTTAAAAACACATGAAGAAAATTGTTTATTCGTTGCTTTTTATAGCGATGACTTTTGGTGCATCGGTAAAAGCACAAGAAAATGTTACTTATCAATTGCCTCCGCAAGAAATTTTACAATTGGCAGATGCAGATATGCCGCCGTCAATTAGTATAGATCGTAAAGCGGAGAATGCATTTTTGTCTTATAGAAGTCGTTATAAAACGATTAATGAATTGTCAGAAACGGAATTACGTTTAGCAGGATTACGAATTAATCCAGTTACAAATATTAATTCACGTGAAACATTCAGCGAGAAAATTACTTATTTTGATTTAAAAACTTCAAAAGAAAAAACGATTGCTGGTTTACCTGCAAAAGGTCGTTTTTCTAATCAATCTTGGAACACTTCTCAATCGAAATTTGCCGTTACAAATACAACAAATAAAGGTGTAGAACTATGGATTGTTGATGTAAAAACACAAGCTGCAACAAAAGTTTATGAAGATAAATTAAACGCAAACTTAGGTCGTCCTTTCAATTGGATTTCAGATACAGAATTAATTGTGAATGTAATTCCAGCTTCCAAAAAAGCTTTGATTGATACAAAAGACGCAATTGCGACTGGACCTACAGTTTCTGTTGCTGACGGAAAAGAAGCGCAAAACAGAACCTATCAAGATTTATTACAAAATAAAAATGATGAGTTTAACTTCGAACAATTAGCAATTTCTGAATTAGTAAAAGTAAATATCGAAACAGGTGCAAAATCGAAATGGAAAGACGCTGCGATGTACACAGATATTTCGACTTCTCCAGATGGACAATATGTTTTGGTGAACGAAATCAAAAAACCTTTTTCATATTTAGTAACGTACAATAGTTTTCCTTCAACCAATATTGTGTATGATATCAACGGAAAATTAATAAAAGAAGTTGATCATAAAGAGTTACAAGAAGTTGTTCCGAAAGGATTTTCTTCTACGATTATGGGAAAAAGAGGTTTGAATTGGAGAGCAGATAAACCAAATACTTTATATTGGGTTGAGGCTTTAGATGGTGGTGATGCAAACAAGCCTGCGGAATATCGCGATGCGCTTTATCAAGTAACGGCGCCATTTACAGCGAATAAAGAGTTGTTGGTAAAAGTAAAAGATCGCTATAGAGGAGTGACTTGGGGGAATGATGAGGTTGCGATTGTGAGAGATGCTTGGTATAATACACGTAACGAAAGTAGTTATTTGTTCAATCCGTCAAATCCAAATCAAGAACCGATACGCTTTTTTAGTAGAAACTCGCAAGATGCTTACAATAATCCTGGAAGTTTTGTAACTGAAATGAATGATTATGGTTACAATGTTTTAGCAATTAACAAAGGAAAATTGATGTTAGTTGGAGAAGGAGTTTCTGCGGAAGGAATCTTACCTTTTGTAGATGATTTTGATATCAAAACGCAAAAAACTTCTCGTTTATGGAGAGCACAGAAATCAGATAAACTAGAAGCGATTGCTCGAGTTATCGATCCGAAGAAAGGGATCATTTTAGAACAGATTCAATCGAAAACAGATTATCCAAATTTATATGTTCGTAATATTTTTCAGAAAGGAGGAAAGCCAAAACAAGTAACGTTTACAAAAAATCCTTTTGAGGCAATGAACAAAATTTCGAAAGAATTAATTACGTACAAACGTGCTGATGGTGTAGAATTATCAGGAACTTTATATTTGCCGCCAAATTACGATAAAACGAAAAAGGAAAAGTTGCCAATGTTAATGTGGGCTTACCCTCGTGAGTTCAAAGATGCATCTACGGCTGGTCAGGTTACAACTTCTGAAAATAAATTTACTTCTCCTTCTTACGGAGGTCCTATTTATTGGGCATTGAGAGGATATGCGGTCTTAGATGATGCGGCTTTCCCAATTATTGGAGAAGGAAAAGAGGAGCCAAATGATACGTTCGTTCCTCAATTGGTTGCCAATGCAAAAGCTGCGATTGATGCGGTGGATAAATTAGGTTTTATCGATCGTGAAAGAGTTGCGGTTGGTGGACATTCTTATGGCGCATTTATGACAGCAAATTTATTAACGCATTCTAATTTATTTGCGGCAGGTATCGCACGTTCAGGTGCTTATAACCGTACATTGACGCCTTTTGGATTTCAATCTGAACAACGTAATTATTGGGAAGCTCCAGATGTTTACAACACAATGGCGCCTTTCCAAAATGCAGATAAAATGAAAACACCATTGTTGTTAATTCATGGTGAAGCAGATAATAATACAGGAACTTTCCCGATGCAATCTGAGCGCTATTTCAATGCATTGAAAGGTTTGGGAGCGACAACTCGTTTGGTTTTATTACCAAAAGAATCTCACGGATATGCAGCCAGAGAAAATATTCTTCACATGTTGTGGGAACAAGATCAATGGTTAGAGAAATATGTGAAAAACAAAGGAAAAAATTCTGAAAAGAAATAATTCTCAATATAAGAAAAGCGATTCAATTTTGAATCGCTTTTTTATTGTAAATAATTATTATATTTAGTTCATAATTAATCAACTATGAAATTAAAAGCTTTACTCTTCTTTCTAATGATTTTTTCTCCATTTCTATTTGCTCAAAATTTGTGGAAAGTAGAATATGAAACCTATGATAAAATGTTTTTTGACGAAAAAGATCCTGTTTTTAAGGCAGAATTAGATAAAAACAATTCTACACCAAAATACTATCAATTACTTTTTAATGAAAATCAGTCGTTTTTTTCTGAAATTGTAAGAATTGATAATAGTCAAAATCAATCATCTATGTCGATGAGTACAATTGATGATAATATTTACATCGATTATAAAACTTCACAATATAAGATTGAAGGAAATTATGTGAACAAGAATATTTTAATAATAGATAATTTGCCTAAATACACTTGGACAATTAGTAGAGAAGCAAAAGAAATTTTGGGAATTAAAGTAAAAAAAGCAATAACCGAATACAAAGATTCTAAGATAGAAGTTTGGTTTGCGCCAACTTTACAACCAAAAGGAGGACCAATATTTTTCAATGGGTTACCAGGTTTAATTTTAGAATTGAAAGCTGTAACAACAATGAAAGACGAAAGTTATGAAACGATTTTCAGAGCAATTAATATAAAAGAAGCATCTAAAAACGAAGTGATTAAAATTCCATCAAAAGGTCAGAAAATGACACAAATTGAGAAAGATGATTTTGTGAAAGAAGCAAATAAAAAGATGATGGAAGCTTATAATAACAAGGTTTCGAAAGATTAAAACATAAAAAAACCACTTCTTTAGAAGTGGTTTTTAAATTTTATAGCTGAGGTATTATAACATTTTCAAGAAGTTAACTTCTAATTCCGTTAATCTTCTAAAATCACCTCTTTGTAAAGTTTTCTTTGTAAGTCCTGCAAAAGAAACGCGGTCTAACGCTTCTACTTCGTATCCTTTTGTTTCGAAAATACGACGTACAACGCGGTTCCAACCAATATGTAATTCTACACCAACTTCATTTTTCGGTCTACCTTCAATAAAAGAAATTTCGTCAACAACTGCAATTCCTTCAGGAATTAAACGAACACCTTTTTTGATGTCAGCCAAATCATTTGCTGTTAACTTTTTGTCCAATGTAACGTGATATATTTTTTTGATATCATGACTTGGATGTGTTAATTTCTTAGTTAAATAACCATCATTTGTAAACAATAAAACTCCTGTTGTTTGTCTATCCAAGCGTCCTACTGGGAAAATTCTCGCTGTAGTTGCTGTAGACATTAAGTCCATCACAGTTTTACGTCCTTTTTCATCATTTGATGTTGAAATAAAACCTTTTGGTTTATTCAACACAAAATATACATTTTTCTCTGAAGAGATTTTACGACCATCGAAACGAACTTCATCATCGGGTTGTACTTTATAACCCATTTCAGTAATCACTTGACCATTCACTGTAACGATTCCAGTTTTGATCAACTCGTCGGCCTCTCTTCTGGATGCAATCCCTGCATTCGCTACATATTTATTTAAACGAATAGTCCCGTCATCAACTGGTGCTTTTTTCAGTCTTTTAACAAATGGTTTTTCACCTGGTTTGTTAAACGGTTTCTTTGGTCCAAAACTTTTCTTTCCTTCTTCTGATGGTTTTCCACCAAAAGTTGGTTTTCCTTTCCCTGAAGATGGTTTAGAAGAAGAATTTCCTCTTGCTCCACCTTTTCCACGATTGTTCCCGCCTTGGGAATTTCTGTCGTTGGATTGATTTCGTCTGTTATTCATCTGAATTTGATTAATTTATGCGCTGATTAAAATTTTGCGCAATAGTTTGCAAAGTTAAGGGATTTATTTCGATTAATACGATACTAAATACACCCGCAACAATCATTCCCTTAAAAAAATAATGTAAAATCTTATATGCTTGTGTCGATTTTATTCTCCAAATGATAAATAAAATCACTGTGAAAGCGATATTTGCAGCAATAAAAAAGTATTTCATTGCGCCAACATCATTTTTCATAATGATAATAATTCCAATGATTAATTCTATAATAATTAAACATGAAATCAAAACTTTTGTAAAATCGATTCCATATTTAATTGGAATTGAATCATAATTATAAATCAAATCTGCTTTTTGAGAACTCAAATCTTTTACAATATCAGTAATCAATAATAAAATGGTCAAGAAAGTAGCATGCAAGGCCAAATTGAATGTGAAATGATCAAAATAAACCAATAAGGCGAAAAATGGCATCACACGAATGACAACCAAGTAAAAGTTTTTGATCAATGCAAATCGATTGATTTTGTGACTATAAAACCAAACCAAAAATTGATAAACCAAAAAGAAAATGAAAACTTTCCACGAAATTAAAGCTGCAATAATCAATGCTAAAGCATTTAGAACAATGTAAACGGTTAGCTTGAAACCTTGCGAAACTTGTTTCTGAAGATAAACTTGTAAAGGACGTTTGAGTTCGTCTTTTTCTAAATCGTAAAAATTATTGATGATATATCCCGCGGCCACACAAAGTATCGAACAAAGAATAAGCCCGTCCAACTTTGGATTTGTCAACAATTGACGATGACCAACTTCTGGCGCAAAAATAAAAAGTGCAGCAAGGTATTGTGCCAATATTAACACAATTAAATTATAGCCACGAACAACAGAAAATAATGCAAAAACTTTTAAGATTATTTTCTGAACGTTCATTGATTATATTTTTATAAATTATTTTTTAGAATTTGTAAATAACTTCGGTCTGGAAGTCTTTTAAGTAGCTTTTCGCTTTGTCATAATCTTGTGTAAAACCAAGAACATAACCGCCTCCGCCAGAACCACAAAGTTTTAGGTAATACGTATCTGTATCAATTCCAGTTTTCCATGCATTCACCAGTTTTTGAGGAATCATTGGTCTGAAATGCTCATAACCCCAAGCTGACAATTTTTGAAGATTTGAAAAAAGTGGATTGTATTCACCTTTCACAAAGTTTTCGATACATGCGTTGTTGTATTTAATAAATTCTTCTTTCAATGTTTTACGAAAACCCTCTTTTTTCATTTTTTCGAAGAAAATATGAATCATTGGCGCCGTTTCTCCTGGTGTACCCGAATTGATTAAGAAAACAGCTCCTTTTCCGTCAGCATTTGCAGAAGGTAAACCAATTGTCGAGATATCATCTTTTGATTGAATTAACAAAGGAATATTCATGTAACAAATTAAAGGATCAATTCCAGAACTTTTTCCATGAAAATGAGATTCTAAATTACCGAAAAGCGCTTTTAATTCGCTGATTTTTTCTTTGTTTAGATTTTGATTGATATCAATTTTATTCAAGGCGTATTTGTCATAAATAGCGGCAACTAAAGCACCAGAACTACCTACACCATATCCTTGAGGAATGTTAGAATCGAAGTACATTCCGTTTGCAACATCTTCCGAAAAAGACTTTGTATCAAAAGTATCAGCAAAATTTTCTTCTAAAAACTTTGCATAATTTTTCAAGTGAGCATTTGATGATTCTGCAATTTCAGAAGGCTCAAATTTTAATGCACCTTGGTAAAAATTATAAGGAATTGTTAATCCTTTCGAGTTTTCAATAATTCCATATTCGCCAAAAAGTAAGATTTTGGCATAAAATAATGGGTTCTTCATTCAATGTTAAAATTGGTACTGCAAATCTACAAAATTTAAGCCATTCTTTTTTGAATTTGAGGAAGAGTTTTGCTTTAAAAAATTGTAAATCACATTATTTTTTGATTATTAGTAGATTTTGGAATATATTTTGACTAAATAATTTAGAATAAATTGGTTAAATTTCAATTAATAATCAATGATTTTAACCCAATTAGCATTAAAAATAGAGAATTAATGTATTAAAATATATAAATTTGTGCCATGTATATCACCGAATATCTATCGAATGAGATAAAACCAGGGAAAGTTAATTCTTCTCCAAGTCAGCTTTTAGAAGTTGTGCAAGAGAATAAATTGACGCATTTAGCTTTGTTTAAAGGGTTGGATTTTGTTGGAAATATCTCGGAAGAAGATTTGATTGAATTATCAATTGATGATGAAAAAGTAGATTATACTTCGTATTTGGAGAGTTTTTATCTTTCTGAATTGAGTACGCTTTTAGATGCAATTCACATGATGTACACGAATCAGGCGAATATCTTACCGATTATTAACGAACAGTCGCGCTATGTTGGTTTTATTACGGAAACGGATATTATCAACACATTTGCAAATTTTCCTTTTGTCGCTGCGCAAGGCGTTTCGATGTTGGTTTCGATTGCGGAAAAAGATTTGTCGATGACCGCGATTTCTAATATTATTGAAGTGAATAACGGAAAAATTTTGGGAATGATGATTGTTGGGAATAATGAGGATAGCGTTTATGTTTTGCTGAAATTTAGTTCATCGAACTTGTTGGCAATTGGCGAAACATTTGAGCGTTATGGATATCAAGTGATTCAAAAATTTTATAACGACGAAAAACAAGAACTTCTGCAAAGTCGTTATGCACAATTGTTAAAATACATGAATACCTAATGATAAAAGTTGCACTTTTTGGACAAAAAACAAGTACGTCTTTAACGGATATTATTCCACCATTTATTAATTATTTAGTTCACAACGAAATTGCTTTTTGTGTTGAGCAAAATTTTCTTCAAATCTTAAAAGAAACAACTGATTTTGATACTGATAACGTAGAAACCTATACTTCTCATGATGATTTAGACAAATCGGTCAAGTTTTTATTCAGTTTTGGTGGAGATGGAACAATCTTATCGGCAACTACAATTGTTAGGGATTCTAATATTCCAATTATTGGCGTAAATACTGGACGTTTAGGCTTTTTAGCAACAATTAATAAAAGTGTGTTGTTGGAGCAAATGGATAGTTTTTTCAATGATGATTATAACATTATTCCACGAACTTTATTAACAGTGAAAAGAAGTGATGGTGTAGAAATTGAAAATAATTTTGCGATTAACGAAGTGACTGTAGTTCGCCGTGAAACAACGAGTATGATTACGGTTGATGCTTATTTAAACAATGAATTTTTAAATTCTTTTTGGTCTGATGGTTTGATTATTTCTACGCCAACAGGTTCTACAGGATATTCGTTAAGTTGTGGTGGACCAATTGTTCATCCGTCTAATCAAAATTTTGTCATTACACCTGTTGCGCCACATAATCTAAATGTGCGTCCATTAGTTGTGTCAGAAAACGAAAAAATTGACTTAAAAATACGCAGTAGAGCTAATGAATATTTCCTTTCGTTAGATTCTCGTAACTTTCCTTTAACAACTGACGTCGAATTGACAATACAAAAAGCTGACTTCAAAATCTTAATCGTTGAAGCTATTGACGCGACTTATTTCACAACTTTGAGAGAAAAAATGCTTTGGGGTTCAGATAAAAGGAATTAAAATTTACAATAAAACTTCTTAATTTTTGTTAAATCAGTTACGTTGAATTGACTTTTGTTTATATTTGTTCGAATTTAAAAGAAGATAAAAAGCAAAAGCCGAAAAAATAACACAACTTATGAGGAGATTATTTTTGTTTGTTTTTATATTATGTTTTTCGCAATTAACTTTTGCGCAAAGACATGAACTCGGAATTTTTGCTGGTGGAGCAAATGTGATTGGAGATGTTGGTAAAGCCAGTTATATCAATCCATTTCCTACTAAAACTGAAGCAGGAGGTAAAATATATTTACCAATTTCAATAGGAGGATTATATCGTTTTAATATAAATCCACAAATGGGTTTTAGAGCAAATATATCTTATTCAAAAGTTGGAGCAAGTGATCACCGCTCGAAAGAGTATTACAAATTAGAAAGAAATAAAAATTTTCGAAATAATATTGTAGAAGGATCATTGATGTTTGAGTATAATTTCTTTAATATCAATGATGATCAAGAAAAAGCGCAATCGCCTTATATTTTTGTAGGAGTTGGAGCATTTTCAGCAAAAGGAAAAGAATATGATTACGATGGGACGAATATTATAGAAAAAACAAAATATAATACCGATTTAACAATTCCTTTTGGAGTTGGATATAAAGTAAGATTCAATTACAATTGGATTTTATCTTTTGAGACAGGTGTTCGATATACAAATGTGGATTATATCGATTATAATACAGGCAAATTTAGTGAGGAATATAAAAATATTTTCCCAAATTTTCCTTATGATAATGAAGTAGTTTACGGAAATCTATCTAACAAAGATTGGTATGTTATAACAGGAATTTCGTTGACATATAGTTTTGGTCGACCTGCTTGTTATTGTGATTAAAAAGAATGGAAATTAGTTTAGTAGAACAAATAGATAAAAATAATATACCTAATCACGTTGCAATCATTATGGATGGTAACGGAAGATGGGCCAAGAAGAACGGTAAAGAAAGAACTTTTGGACATAAAAGTGCTTTAGGAGCTGTTCGATCTTCTATAGAGACATGTCGTAGATTAGGAATAAAACATCTTACACTTTACGCATTTTCTACAGAAAACTGGAATCGTCCAAAATTAGAAGTCAATGTTTTAATGACTTTATTAAGTTCTGCAATTAAGGACGAAATAAATGAATTACACAAAAATGGAGTTCGCTTGAATGTGATTGGAGATTTATCAAAATTACCAAAAAAAGCATTCAAAGATTTGACTCAAGCAATAGAAAAAACGAAAGACAACACAGCTTGTGTTTTGACATTAGCATTAAGTTATGGTTCGAAAGAAGAACTATTACAAGCGATGAAGTCTATTGCACAAAAATATAAAGACGGAGAAATATCCGACAATGATTTTAATGAAGAATTAGTTCATCAAAACTTATATACACACGATTTACCTATGGTAGATCTTATGATTAGAACAAGTGGCGAAACCAGAATTAGTAATTTCTTGTTGTGGCAAATTGCTTACGCAGAATTATATTTTACAGAGGTTTTGTGGCCTGATTTTAACGAGGAAGAATTTTATAAAGCAATTTTAAATTACCAAAATCGAGAACGTAGATTTGGTAAGATAAGCGAGCAACTAACGAACTAATCGAACTGAAATAGAGGATTATGAAGAAAATTTTTTGGACAATGTGTATGCTTGGAGCTTACATGGCACAAGCGCAAGTCGTAGATTCTACGAAAACCATTGATTCAACACAACAAGATAATTTTGTCTTAGATTATACCAATGCACGAACTTTCAAATTGAAAGATATCGTTGTAACAGGTGACTCTAAATATTCTAAGAATCAAATTATCCGTTATGCAGGTTTTGCTATCGGTGAAGAGATAGAATTACCAGGTACGAAGGTAAATAATGCTGTAAAAAAATTATGGAGATCTAATATTTTCTCTGACATCGACTTGTATGTAGATAAAATAGAAGGTAACGAAGTTACATTAGAGCTTGCCTTGGTTTCAGTTCCTAGTTTAGGAGAAATTAAGATTAATGGTGTGAAAAAATCGCAACGCGAAGATTTAATCAAACAAAATAAATTAAATCCAGGTGTTAAGATTACACAAAGTTTAATCAATACGACAAATAATAAAATTAAAGATTATTATACTGGAAAAGGTTATCCTAACACAACAATTAATGTAGAACGTCAGCCAATTGTTGGTAAAGAAGACGAAGAAAACATTACATTAAATGTGAATCGTGGAGAGCGTGTAAAGATTAAGAAAATCATTTTCGAAGGAAATGAAAACTTAACTGCTGCTCGTTTACGTAAAAAAGGGATGAAAAATACCAAACAGAAATCTATCAATATCTTCAAGTCATCTAAAATGATTCCTGAAAAATTCCAGGAAGATTTAAAAACATTGGTTGAAGAATACAAATCTGTTGGTTTTAGAGATGCTAAAGTTGAGTCATACAATATCGAAAAAGTTGATGATAAAAACTTATTGGTAAAAATTAAGGTTAACGAAGGAAAACCATATTTCTTAGGAGATGTAACGTTCTCAGGAAACTCTATTTATACTTCTGAGCAGTTGCAACGAATTTTTGGATATAAAACCGGAGATCGTTATGATGCTGTCGGAATCAATAAAAAGATTTCGGGATCAGAAAAAGATGATGATATTTCAACGTTATACATGGACAGAGGGTATTTATTTGCACGTGCTATTCCTGTTGAAAAAAGTGTGAAAAATGATACGATTGACCTGGAAATCAAAATTTTTGAAGGAACTCAAGCTACACTTAATAAAGTAACGATTAACGGTAATACAGAAGCACACGATCATATTTTATACCGTGAGTTAAGAACTAAACCAGGAGATTTATTCTCTAAATCGGACATTAAGCGTACGATGATGGAGTTAGCTTCTTTGGGATACTTAGAACCAACGCAAATAGTTCCAGATATTCAACCAAATCAAGATAATAATACAGTTGATGTGGAGTGGAAAGTTGCGCCAAAATCATCTTCTCAAGTAGAATTACAAGGAGGATATGGTGCAGGGACTTTCATTGGTACATTAGGATTAACTTTCGGGAATTTCTCATTAAAGAATTTTTTCAATAAAAAAGCTTGGAAACCAATTCCAATGGGAGATGGACAACAATTATCACTAAGAGCACAAGCTGGTAACGGATATAAAAATTATAGTTTATCATTTGTTGAACCTTGGATTGGAGGAAAACGCCCTACAGCTTTATCAACGTCTTTTTATTATTCGCAATATGATTACCGTGATAATTATGGAGAAAAAGCGAAATTGGATATCTTAGGAGCTTCAGTTGGGTTAACTAAGTTATTAACTTGGCCAGATGATTATTTCCGTTTATCAAACTCAATTTCTTATCAGTTATATAACTTCGATAATTATGCGATGTCTGTTGGTAATATGCAATATGAAAATGGTTCGTCAAACAACTTAAACTACACATTAGGTTTAACACGTAATTCTGCTGGACCAGACCCTATTTTCCCACAATCAGGATCAGAAATTAGTTTATCGTTTACGACAACATTTCCTTATTCAGCTTTTAATAACAAAGACTATACAAACATGTCTGATGTAGAAAAATTCAAATGGTTAGAATATTATAAATTCAAAGCTAAAGCATATTTCTACAAAGAATTAACTGGTAAATTAGTTTTAAAAGCCGGTGGAGAGTTTGGAGTTTTAGGAACATATAACCGTAAAATTGGAACAATTCCTTTCGAACGTTTTTACTTAGGAGGAACAGGTCTTACACAAAATCGTTTCGATGGACGTGAGATTATTTCATTAAGAGGTTACGAAGATGCAACAAATTCTGGTGGACAAACAGGAGATATTACGCCAGAAGGAGGTGGTACGATTTATAATAAATATTCATTAGAATTGCGTTATCCAATCACAATGAGCCAAACAGCTAAAATTTATGCATTAACTTTTGCGGAAGGAGGTAACGTTTGGAACAATACAAGTGAATTTAAACCGTTTGAATTAAAACGTTCTGCAGGGGCAGGTGTTCGTATTTACATGCCAGCATTTGGTTTATTAGGATTCGATTTCGGATATGGATTTGATAAAGGATTTGGACAAACAGAACGCTCAGGATGGCAAACTCACTTTATTATTGGACAACAATTCTAATAAATTGAATAAATTTGCTTAGAACATTTTGGCATAATTTTAGAATTAACACACCACAAATATGAAAAAATGGATTAGTTTTATAGCGTTGTTCTTTGGATTAGCAAGTTTCTCTTTTGCGCAAAGATTTTGTTATGTAGACAGTCAGTATATTTTAGAAAATTTACCAGAATATACATCGTCTCAAAACAAATTAAAATCTCAAACAGAGTCTTGGCAAAAAGAAATTGAGCAAAAACAAGAAAATTTAGCTAAATTACAAGCCGAATTCGAAGCCGAAAAGATTTTATTAACGGCAGAACAGGTGAAAGAGCAAGAGAAAAAGCTAGCTGATGAAGTAGCGGCTGTAAGAATTTTGCAAGATAAACGTTATGGACCAAATGGTGATTTAGTTAATCTGAGAAGATCAATGGTAAAGCCTTTACAAGATCAAATTTATAATGCGACAAAAGAAGTTGCAGATAAAAGAGGATATGGTTTTGTATTTGATAAAGGAAGTGATTTAATCATGATTTATACAGATCCAAAGTTTGACATAAGTAGAGAAGTATTAATGACTTTAAGACCAGAGTTGAAACCAAATAATTCAAAAACATCAACTTCTGGAAATAATAAAACTAGTAATAGTAGCAATAAAACAAGAAAATAAATTTTAAAAAACAAATTAGACTAGAAATGAAACAAATTAGATTGATAGCAGTATTTACAATGATGGTTTTCGGAAGCGTTTTATCTTTCGCTCAAGAAATTGCACATATTGATACGCAAGCAGTAATTGAATCAATGCCAGCTTACAAAAAAGCAGAGGCTGATTTACAAGCATTAGGTAAAAAACACGAAGATGCTATCGCAAAATTACAAGCAGACTATAAAACTTTTATGGAAACTGCTCAAAAAGATTTAGCTGGTAAATCTCAAGAAGAGGCTCAAAAATTAATTGCAGCGAACAAATACCAAGAGAAAGAGCAAGAAATGCAAAAGAAATACGAAACGTATGCAAAAGCTGCTCAAGATGAAATGCAAGCAAAAGAGAAAGCTTTAATGGATCCAATCGAGAAAAGAGTAATGGATGCAATTAATGCTGCTGCTGCAAAAAAAGGAGTTAAATATGTTTTACCTGCAGGTGTTTTAGTTTACAAAGCTGGAGGATACGACTTATTAAATGACGTTAAAAAAGAATTAGGATTATAATTTTAAGATATTAATAATACCTTCAAGCCACTATTTTAGTGGCTTTTTTTATATATGAAAAGAATTTTAGTTACCGGAGCGAATGGTCAGTTAGGTCAATCGATTTTAGAGCAATCAAAAAACTACAAGGAAATTGAATGTTTTTTTGTCACTCGAAATGAATTAGATATTACGAATGAAGAATTAATTAATCATTATTTCGAAGATAAATCATTCGATTTTGTTGTCAATTGTGCAGCTTATACAGCGGTTGATAAAGCTGAAGATGATCAAGAGAATGCTTATTTAGTAAACGCAAAAGCAACAGAATTTTTAGCAAAAATCACGAATCAAAAAGGAATTCCTTTTATTCACGTTTCGACAGATTATGTATTTGATGGAACTGAAGCTCAACCTCGTCTAGAAACAGATCAAACAAATCCTATAGGGGTGTATGGTCAAACAAAATTAGATGGCGAAAATTTAGCATTAGAAAACAATTCTAAAACGATTATTTTACGCACAGCTTGGGTTTATTCTCGATTTGGAAATAATTTCGTTAAAACGATGCTTAGGTTGTTTAATGACAAAGATTCGATCTCTGTTGTAGCAGATCAAATTGGTTCGCCAACAAATGCAATTGATTTGGCTGATGTAATCTTAACGATTATTTTGAAAGATGATTTAACCTATGGAATTTTTAATTATTCGAATGAAGGAAAATGTTCTTGGTTTGAATTTGCGCAAAAAATTAAAGAATTGTCTAATTCAACAATCGAAATTAATCCTGTTCCAACTTCAGCTTATCCGACAAAAGCGAAACGTCCTGCGTATAGTTTATTGGATAAATCGAAAATAAAAGAAGTTTATCAATTTGATATTCCGACTTGGGAAGATAGTTTGAAAAAAGAATTGAAACACCTGATTTAGTTTCAATTTTAATAACATAAAAAAGCTCGAGAAATTCTCGAGCTTTTATTTATCTGACAGATTATTGATTAATCTAAAATCTCAAAACGAGTATAAGGTTGCAACGCTTTCGGAATTTTTACTGTTCCATCAGCTTGTTGGTGATTCTCTAAAATTGAGGCTAAAATACGTGGTAAAGCCAAAGCAGAACCATTTAAACTATGTGCTAATTGAGTTCCGTTTTCATCTTTGTAACGTAATTTCAAACGATTCGCTTGGAAAGTCTCAAAATTAGATACAGATGAAACTTCTAACCATTTTTCTTGCGCTTCAGAGAAAACTTCAAAATCGTATGTAATTGCAGATGTAAATCCTGTATCACCACCACAAAGTCTTAAAATACGGTATGGTAATTCTAAATCTTCTAAAATTCCTTTTACGTGCTCAATCATTCCGTCTAAAGCAGCGTAAGAATTTTCTGGTTTTTCGATACGTACAATCTCAACTTTCTCAAATTGGTGTAAACGATTTAATCCTCTAACATCTTTTCCATAAGAACCCGCTTCACGACGGAAACATGGTGAATATGCAGTCAACGTAATTGGTAAATCTTCTGCTTTTACAATTGTATCACGGTAAATATTCGTCACAGGAACTTCCGCAGTAGGAATCAAGTACAAATCATCTTCTCCAATATAATACATTTGTCCTTCTTTGTCTGGTAACTGTCCAGTTCCATAACCAGAAGCCTCATTCACAACGAAGGGAGGAACAATTTCTGTATAGCCAGCATCAGAATTTTTATCTAAGAAAAATTGTGTTAAAGCACGTTGCAAACGAGCACCTTTTCCTTTGTAAACAGGGAAACCAGCTCCGGTAATTTTAACACCTAATTCAAAATCAATGATGTTAAATTTCTTAGCAACTTCCCAGTGTGGCAAATTGTTTGGTTTTGCAGTTGCATCTCCGTGTTCAAAAACGATTTCATTATCATCAGCATCTTTTCCTGCTTTTACGATTTCGTTCGGAATATTCGGGATTTGATACAAAATATCTTTAACGGATGTTTCGTAAGACGATAATAAATCTTGTAACTCTTTTGATTGAGTTTTTAAATCAACCGTTTTGTTTTTTAATTCATTAGCCTCTTCCGATCTTCCATCTTTAAACAAATTACCAATTTCTTTTGCTAATTTGTTGGATTCAGCTAATACATTATCTAATTCAAATTGTGTTTTACGACGAAGTTCATCCACATTTAAAACTTCATCAACAAGATCTAATTGTTTGAAGTTACGTTTTTTAAGTCCTTCAATTACACGATCTTTGTTTTCTTGAATGTAAGAAACTACTAGCATACTTTTATTAAATTTATACAAATGTATAAATAATTAATTTTTTAGAATAAAGATTAAATGATTTAGGATCAAAAATTAATCAAAATCAATTAATTTTTAAATTTAACTGTCTTCATTAGATAAATAATTGACACAATGTTTTTTACAAAAAATATTCAAAAATTGTAAAACTATTTATAATTGATTAAAAATCAATAGTTTAAATTTTATTTATTGAGAATTGATTAATACAATTATATTACATTGATTTTACATGCTGTTGTTTACGTTTCGAAATACATTTGTCAAAGAAAATTAATCGAAAATTATTAATAATTAAAACAATAAAACAATGAAAAAATTTTTCGCAGTAGTTGCAGTAGCAGCTTTATCTTTAGGAGCAGTATCTTGTGGTGAGAAAAAAGCAGAAGAAGCAGTAGAAAATACAACTGACTCTTTAGCAACTCAAACTGACTCTTTAGCAGCTCAAACTGATTCTTTAGCAGCTAAAACTGATTCTTTAGTAGAAAAAACTGATTCTTTAGCAACTAAAGTTGAAGGTGCAGCTAAGGAAGTAGCTCCAGCTACTGAAGCTCCAGCAAAATAATTTGAAATAACATTCAGATCATATAAAGAAACCACTTATTAGATAAGTGGTTTTTTTATGCTGTTTTTCGATGTAAATAGCGAGTTAACTTGATAGATAAATCTAAAAGTATAATTTTAGAATTACCATTTCGCTCGATATGATACGACGCTTCATTAATTTCATTTAAAATATCTTCGATATTAGCTCCATGTATAAAAGGCGCAAAACCTTGCCATTTAAAACCTTCTGCATTAATTTGTAAAAAAACTAAATCATCAGATTGATACGTTTTTAACAAAGCTTGACGAAAAATCTCTGAACAATAATTCAAAAAATCTTTTTGTTCACTTCTCGACCAACTTGCAATTTGATTCGACCAATCAATCAAATCTTTTAAAACGGTTGGCGTTTTGGCTGCCATAAAGGCTTTTCGAACCCAAGTCACAAAATACTTATCGAATAAATGTTCGTCATCATTCAATTGATGCAACGCTTCTCGTACATTTCCTTGCGATAAAAAAGCGATATGTTGCGCTTTTTCTGGATTAATATTTTTCTTCTCAATTAGATAATTCTTTATATCCGATTGCGATAAACGAGGAATTTTAACCAATTGACAACGAGAAGTAATAGTTTGTAGAATCAAATCTTCACGTTCTGTTACCAATAAAAAAAGTGTTTTTTGAGGCGGTTCTTCAATTATTTTCAACAATTTATTTGCAGCTGCAGTAGTCATTTCCTCAGCTTGCCAAATAATCATGATTTTATAGCCTCCTTCGTAACTATTTAGCGCTAATGTTTTGACGATTTCATCCGCTTCATCAACAGGAATAACGCCTTGTTTTTTCTCAATACCAAGATGAGACATCCAATCCGTTAAATTTCCATAGACATTTTCGTCTACAAAAGTTCGCCAATCGTTTAATAAATACTTAGCAAGTGGCTTTTTTACACTTTCTGTTGCTGAATAAGGAAAAGAAAAATGTAAATCGGGATGTTGTAATTTATCAACTTTCAGATTGCATTGTTCGTTATTCAAACCACACAAAACTTCACGTGCATAAGCAATTGCCAAAGCCAAAGTTCCCGAACCTTCTGGACCAGAAAAAAGCTGAGCATGACTTATACGACCATCTTTTATAGATTGTTGAAGCTTGTTTTTAATCTCCTGTTGTCCAATTATATTTTCCCAAAGCATAGTCCAAAGTTACTATTTTTATTTTTCAGAATTTATCATACTTTTTAATCGATTGATTTCTTCTAAATTAGCAATTCCAGAATCATCAATCATCGCTGATGAATGAAAGTAAGTAGCGTTTGTATATGAATCAATTTCTTCAATATTTGTTGAGCGCAAACCACCTCCAGGCATAATTGTGATTTGATTTTCTGCTTTTTTAACAAGGTTTTTTAATTCACGTTTTCCATCATAAACATTACTATCTAAACCAGAAGTTAAAATAGTTTTGAATCCTAAATCAATCACGATTTGAAGTGAATTTTCGGCATCAGAAGTTCTGTCAAAAGCGCGATGAAAAGTACAAGGAAAAGGTTTTGCAAGTTCAATTAATTCATGATTTCGTTCAAAATCGATTTCGTTATCTTCATTCAAAATTCCAAAAACAAAACCATCAATTCTAAAATTTTTAATCATGATGATTTCAGATTTCATTTGTTCAAATTCTTCATCAGAATAACAAAAGTCTCCATCACGAGGGCGAATCATCACCATAATTTCTTTATCTGTTTCTTTTCTTAATGTTTTGATATCTTCAAAACTAGGTGTAATTCCGCCTGTTGAAACATCAGCACATAACTCGATTCTATCTGCATTTGATTTTGCTGCAACTAAAGCTGATTCTAAATTAAAGCAAGCAATTTCTATTTTTTTCATTTTGTAATAGATTTTCCGTCAATTAAACGATTTCCAGTTTCATCATAAACCGCAAAGTTAAAGCCAGGATGAATACAATATGAACCATATTCGCCTTGTTTGTTAATTGCAATAAAACCAACTTGAATCGCCGATAAATCTTTTTTACGCGATTTTGTTAATTTAATGATTCGATGAACAGCCTCCTTACATGCATTTTCTGGCGAATAACCTTGACGCATCAACTCCACAACCAAATGACTTCCCGCAATACGAATCACTTCTTCACCATGACCAGTAGCGGTTGCTGCACCAATTTCGTTATCAACATATAAACCTGCGCCGATAATTGGTGAATCACCAACACGTCCGTGCATTTTGTACGCCATTCCGCTCGTAGTACAAGCTCCAGAAAGATTTCCATAGGAATCTAAGGCAATCATTCCAATTGTATCATGATTTTCGATATTGATAGGCATCTGATAATTAGTATCTTTCAACCATTCTTTCCACTCTTTTTCGGAAACATCAGTTAATAAATTCTCTTTTTTGAAGCCTTTTTCCAACGCAAATTGAAGTGCACCATTTCCAACTAACATCACGTGTGGTGTATCTTCCATTACCTTTCGCGCAACAGAAATTGGATGTTTGATATACTCTAAACTAGCAACAGAACCAATATTTGCTTGATCGTCCATAATACATGCATCTAAAGTTACTTTTCCATCGCGATCAGGACGTCCACCATAACCAACACTTCGTTCATTTGGATCAGCTTCGACCAATTTTACGCCTTGCTCTACAGCATCTAAAGCTGTTCCATTATTACCTAAAACTTTCCAAGCTTCGGCATTAGCTTCAATTCCAAAACGCCAAGTAGAAAGAACAATTGGTTTATTGATTTTTGTTGAAGTAGTTGATCTTTTAGATGTAGTTTGCGCATTAAGATCAAGTTTTGTTGTACCTAAAAGTAAGCCTAAAGCTCCAAGATTTTTTATGAAATTTCTTCTATTACTCATGTGTTAATCGATTTCTAAATTGTGTTAAAACAAATATAATCCATATTATTGTATAACAGAATTTCTGTCAATCAAAACACTAAAAACTAATGAGATCAACTTTACTATCATTTATTCTGATGATGTTTTCATCATTAATTTTTGCTCAGAAAAATAATTATGCACAATATGTTAATCCGTTTATTGGAACAGGTGGACATGGACATACATTTCCTGGAGCGACTTTACCATTCGGAATGGTTCAACTTTCTCCAGATACTCGAATTGATGGAAGTTGGGATGGTTGTGGTGGTTATCATTATTCTGATGATTTTATTTATGGTTTTTCACATACACATCTAAATGGAACAGGAGTTTCTGATTATGGTGACATTATGTTGATGCCAACGCTTAATCAGAAAGGATTTAATCAGACTGATTATGGTTCTAAATTTTCGCATAAAAATGAAAAAGCAACAGCAGGATATTATCAAGTTTTGTTAGATAAATATAATGTCAATGTTCGATTAACGGCAACAACTCACGTTGGTTTGCATGAATATACTTTTAATAAAGCTGGTGACGCAAATATCATTTTAGATCTTAATCATCGTGATAAATTAGTTGACGGAGAAGTGAAAATTGTAGACGCTAAAACACTTTATGTTTACAGAAATTCGGAAGAATGGGCGAAGAATCAAAAGATTTTTGCCAAGATAGAATTTAATGTTCCATTGAAATTAACTGCTTCAAAAGACGGAAATATAATATCTAAAACATTTAAAGGAAATGAAATTGCCTTGGCTTTTGGTAAAAAAGTAAAGAAAGGTGAGAAGATTATGGTAAAAGTGACCTTATCTACAACTGGATATAATGGAACGGATGTTAATAGCAAAGAATTAACAACTTTTGATTTTTCTAAAACGAAAGCCGCTGCTGAAAAGGCTTGGGACAAAGAATTATCGAAGATTGAAGTGAAATCTTCAGATAAGAATAAACTAACTATTTTTTATACAGCGATGTATCACACGATGATGCAACCAAATATTTCGCAAGATTTGAATGGAAATTATCGTGGAATGGACGATCAAATTCATTTGGCAAATAATTTCGATTATTATTCGGTTTTTTCACTTTGGGATACTTTTCGTGCTGCGCATCCTTTGTATACCTTGATTGAGAAGAGAAGAACGATTGATTTTATTAACACATTTATCAAGCATTACGAACAAGGTGGACGTTTACCTGTTTGGGAATTAGCGAGTAACGAAACCGATTGTATGATTGGTTATCACTCGGTTTCTGTGATTGCTGATGCAATGGTAAAAGGTTTCAAAGGCTTTGATTATGAGAAAGCTTATGAAGCAGCAAAACATTCGGCAATGTTAGATCATTTGGGATTGAAAGCTTACAAACAAAACGGATTTATTTCGATTGACGATGAACACGAATCAGTTTCTAAAACATTAGAATATGCGTACGATGATTGGTGTATTGCGCAAATGGCATTGATTTTAAATAAACACGACGATTATAATTACTTTATCGAACGTTCTCAATATTGGAAAAATTTATTCAATCATGAGACAAAATTTATTCAGCCAAAGAAAAATGGAGGTTGGCTAAAACCTTTTGATCCGCGTGAAGTAAACAATAATTACACAGAGGCGAATGGTTGGCAATACACGTTTTTTGCACCGCAAGATATTAATGGAATGATTGATTTTTATGGTGGAAAAGATGGTTTTGATGCAAAATTAGATGAATTATTTAATGCACCATCAGAAACAACAGGTCGAGAGCAAGTGGATGTTACTGGACTTATTGGGCAATATGCGCAAGGAAATGAGCCGAGTCATCACGTGGCTTTTTTGTACAATTACATTGATAAGCCAAAAAAAACAAAAGAATTGGTTCATAAAATTTTGAATGAACATTACAAAAACTCGCCAGATGGATTGATTGGAAATGAAGATTGTGGGCAGATGAGCGCGTGGTACGTTTTGGCTTCGATGGGAATTTATAGCGTTACGCCAGGTTCGGGAATGTGGACGACTGTTGAGCCGTATTTTGATGAAATCACGATTAATCTAGAAGATGGAACGAAGCGTATAATCACGAAAAATAATTACAAGGAAAATCAATTTTTAGGATTTGAATTCTTGAAAGATAGAGAGATTAAACCTATTTCTGAAAGTGAAAAAATTGTAACGGTTCCAGTTTTGATTGCTGAAGACAGATCATTTCAAAATAAAATGAATGTTGAAGTAAAATCTTCTGAACCAAATGCGAAAATCTATGTTTCTGTGAATGGTAAAAAAGCAGAAATCTATAAAAAACCAATTTCAATCAAAGAAACAACTACAATTTCTTCTTTTGTGGAAGTGAATGGAAAGAAAAGTAAAACAATTTCTGGAACATTTACTAAGAAACCAAATGATTATACAATTCAGTTGAATTCTACCTACACACCGCAATATCATGCAGGTGGATATGATCAAAATTTTGATGCAATTGTTGACATGAAAAAAACGAAATCCGTTTCTTCGGTTGTCATGAATTTCTTGCAAGATTCTCGTTCTTGGATTGTCTTACCTACAAAATTAGAAGTCTATACATCGAAAGATAATCAGAATTTTAAATTGGTTGGAATGTTAGAAAAACAAGTTGATGCATTTGATAATAACGTGTTTTCTGATTCATGGAAAATTCAGTTTAAAGAAGAAAAAGCACGTTACATCAAAGTAAAAGCAACAAATTATGGTGCTTTCCCAAAAGGTCATTTAGCAGAACCTTTTCAAGGAAAGTCGTATATTTTTGTAGATGAAATAACAGTGAAATAGTGAATAAAAAGTTAATTGTTTTTAATTTAATCGTTATTGGATTAATACTTTTATTTCCAATAATAAATTTTTGTTGGATACATAGTTCTTCAAATTATACTTTTTGGGATATTTATTATCAAACCGAATATCATGAAATTATTTACATTCTTATTGGAATAATTATTTTCTCAAGTTTAATTAGTTTGTTTAAATACAGTAAGTTGATTAATGTTAATTTAGTTTTAACTTCAGTTTTTTTTATGATTATAATTGGAGTATTTATAAATGACATAATTAAATTAAAAAAGGAAGAAAAAGAATACATAGAAAGAGCAAAAGAAGATATTAAAAATGATAAAATTATTTTTCTTCATTCAGGAGGATTTCCTTTACCAGAATTTAGTTCTGAAACCTATGCTAAAATTGACAGTATTCACAATAAATATGGAGTAGATTATATAAATATTGGAGTTTTAGATTTTAAACATGATAAATTAGAACTAAAATATGAAGAAACTGTAAAGCCTTATCTTGAAAAACGTAATGGTAAAGATTGGAAGAAACGAATGCAAAAAGAATTAGATGCAATAAAAAAGGAAAAACTTTATTAACTAAACTTTAGTTAACTTTTTCGTAACTTTATATTCGAAATCGAAGAAAATGCAAACAGAAATTTTAAACAAAGCATTACAGAATCGTTCTATCAATCCAACAGCGATGCGTTTGTTGGTTTTAGATAAATTGATGAAAACTGACGTTGCATTAAGTTTAGCTGATTTAGAAATTGAGATGGATCAAGCAGATCGCGTTACGATTTATAGAACATTAAAAACGTTTGAAGAAAATAAATTAATTCATTCCATAGAGGACGGAACGGGTTCTAAAAAATATGCGCTTTGTGAGTCGAGTTGCAAATGTACGCCTGAGTTTACGCATGCTCATTTTCATTGTAACAATTGTAATCAGACGTTTTGTTTGAGAAATATTCATTTGCCAGAAATCAATCTACCCAAAAATTTCGAAGTCGAACAATCTTCTTTTATCTTAAAAGGAATATGCGATCAATGTAAATCCTAAACTTTGCAACCAGATTGCAGCAACAACTTTATAATTTTGAAATATAAATTTTTAATTATGTCTAAAGCTTGTTGTAGTACGTCAAATGACGAACATAAAGATACTCATAATCACAATCACGAAGGTCATGACCACGAACACAATAATAGTAAAATTTTATTAGGTGCCAGTTTAGCTATTTTCTTTGCCGGAATTTTTGTTCAATATGTTTTAAAACCAACTTGGTTTGTTGATAATCAAATTATTCGTTTGATATGGTTTGGCATTTCTTATATTATAGTAGCATTTCCTGTTTGGGGAGAAGCCTTTAAATTAGCTAAAAAGCTAGATTTCTTCAATGAATTTTCGTTGATGGGAATTGCGACTTTAGGTGCTTTCATTATTGGCGAATATCCAGAAGGTGTAGCGGTAATGTTGTTTTATACAATTGGCGAAATGTTCCAAGAAGCGGCGGTTAATAAGGCAAAAGGAAATATTAAAGCCTTATTAGATGTTCGTCCAGACACAGCGCATGTTTTACGAAATGGTAATTTCGAAACAATAAAACCACAAGATGTGGTAATTGGAGAAACAATTCAGGTAAAAGTTGGGGAAAAAGTTCCGTTAGATGGAATTATGATTTCAGATAAAGGAAGTTTTAATACTGCGGCTTTGACGGGAGAAAGTAAACCTTCAACGTATAAAATAGGAGAAACTGTTTTGGCAGGAATGTTAAATCTTGAAAATGTAATTGAAATTCAAACGACGAAAAAATTTGAAGATAGTTCGATTGCAAAAATTTTACAAATGGTTCAAGATGCAGCTTCTCGCAAAGCTCCAACTGAATTATTTATCCGAAAATTTGCAAAAATATATACGCCAATTGTTTTCTTTTTAGCGGCTGCTTTGGTGATTACTCCTTATTTCTTTGTTGATAATTACGATTTTAATGATTGGTTATACAGAGGTTTAGTTTTCTTGGTTGTTTCTTGTCCTTGTGCATTAGTTATTTCGGTTCCATTGGGTTATTTTGGTGGAATTGGAGCAGCTTCACGCAACGGAATTTTAGTAAAAGGTTCTAACTTTTTAGATTTAATGGCGAAAGTAAACACAGTTGTGATGGATAAAACAGGAACAATGACGGAAGGCGTTTTCGAAGTTCAAAAAATTGAAACTAATCTTCCTGAAAACGATTTTTTAAATCTTGTTTCGGCTTTAGAAAAGCAATCTACGCATCCAATTGCGAAAGCGATTGTGGCAAGTCATCCTTCAGAATTGAAAGCGATAGAAGTGGAAGAAATTTCTGGAAAAGGTTTGAAAGGAAAAGTTGATGGAAAAATAGTTTTAGCTGGAAATACTAAATTATTAGATCATTTCTCGATTCAATATCCACAAGAAATTCATGATATTGTAGAAAGTATTGTGGTGGTTGCAGTTGATGAAAAATATGCAGGATATATTACAATTGCTGATAAAATCAAGGAAGATGCGCAACAAGCAATTCAGAAAATGAAAGCTTTAGGTGTTTCGAAAACGATTATGTTGAGTGGAGATAAAAATACCATTACGCAAAAAGTTGCAAAAGAAGTTGGTGTTGATGAAGCTTTTGGTGGATTGTTACCAGAAGGAAAAGTAGAGAAAGTTGAAGCATTGAAAAAAGATCAAAATCAAGTGGTGGCTTTCGTAGGTGATGGAATCAATGATGCGCCTGTTCTAGCGCTTTCTGATGTCGGAATTGCGATGGGTGGACTTGGAAGCGATGCTGCGATAGAAACTGCAGATGTTGTAATCCAAACCGATCAACCTTCTAAAATTGCAACGGCGATAAAAATTGGTCGTGAAACAAAAAAGATTGTGATTCAGAATATCATTTTAGCAATGGGCGTTAAAATTATCGTGCTTTTCCTTGGAGCAGAAGGAATTGCCAATATGTGGGAAGCTGTTTTTGCAGATGTAGGTGTTGCTTTATTAGCAATTTTGAATGCTGTTCGAATTCAACGAATGAAATTTTAGATAAAAAATAAAGCGATCAATTGATCGCTTATTTTTTTATGTATAAATCTTTCATCAAATCTAAATCAACCTTTAAAATATCAGTTAAATAATTTTCGACTGAACCAAAATTCTTATTAATCGCTTCATAAGAGCTTTCCAAATATTCAGGTAAAACATCAATTAGATATTTATAATTCGGATCGATCTTTAAGATGTGTGCATATTTTTGTTCCAAAAAGATATTAGAAGCCAAGTAATCATCCATAATTGTATCTAAATCGACTTTCAAAGCAGATAAAATCATTGCTGTTGCAAATCCAGTTCGATCTTTTCCTGCAGTACAATGAAATAAAATTGGCGTTCTATTTTTATGTTGAATAATATCAAAAAAGCTTTTGTATTGCGTTTGACATGTTTTATCTAAAACAAAATCCTCGTAGATTTTACACATAAATTCTTTCGGATTTGAAATTCCAGCTTTGAATTGTTTCACTAAATTTTCGAAATGTCCAGAAGAAATATCCAAATGAACTTCGTGATTACAACTATTTGGAATGCGATCTTGATTTTTTAAACGTTCGTAAGTCGTGCGTAAATCAATAATTGTTCGAATTGGAAAATCGTTTAAAATCTCCAAATCATCATCTGTCAAATTTGCTAAATCATCAGATCGAATTAACAATCCTTTTCTAATGACTTCATTTTTTGTGTTAATTATTCCACCTAAATCTCTGCAATTAAATCCGCCTTCAAGTGGAAGAGTTCTTTGTCCGAGCGAGATTTCGCATAAAGTATTTTCCATTTTCTGTTCGTTTTTTAGGTTATTTTTAATATGTAAAAGTTAAGGTTAATTATTTAGTTATCATATTAAAATCGTATTAAAAAAAGTATAACTTTTTACTTTAACATTTTATTATTCTTATTCAATCTAAATTTACTTTATATTCGTATAGAATTAGAATAAATCTAAATAATCTGATGGGAGATAAAGTGAAAATTGCGAAGGAGAAGTTCATCTTAAAAAAGAAAGAATTTGTGACACCACATCTTATTCGCGTTCATTTGGAAAATGATGATGTATCTTTTTTTAAGGATACAACGTTGGGCGGAACATGTAAATTACTTTTTCCACCGCTTGGGATCCGTGATATTCACTATGCTGAGTATGATGAAGAGAATCAAAAATGGATTTCGCCATCAGAAAAATTTAAACCAGTTTCTCGTACCTATACGTTGCGCGATATTGATGCAAAAAACAATGTGATTGTGATTGATATTGCAAATCATGGATTGAATGGTCCAGGATCGCGTTGGGCAAATGAGGCGAAAGTTGGAGATATGATTGGAGTTTCGATGAAGTCGAAAAAAAAAGATTTGGCTCCAAAAACAGATTTCATTTTCTTGGCTGCAGATTTAACAGGCTTGCCTGTAATTTCAGCAATTATAGAGTCGCTTCCTGCTAAAACAAACGGAATTGTTTGTGTGGAAGTCCCAACAGAAGATGATATTCACCAAATTGAAACGAAAGCAAATTTAGAATTTAAATGGATTGTGAATCAAAATGTAGGAAGCGGAATAGCTTTATATAGTTTGACAAAAAATCAGAAATTTCCGAAACGCAAAGACGGAAAACGATTTGCTTATGTTGCGGGGGAATCTAAATCTGTAAAGGAAATAAAATCATTTTTTAAAGATGATTTAGAATGGAAAAAAGACGAATTTTATTGTACATCGCATTGGAAAGCAGGAAAAGCAGAGAAAAATGCATTAGAAAATTGTCACGATAAAATAGAACAAGAATTGTTGGTAAGAGTTTTCTAAAAACAAGAGGGATATTTAATCAAAAAGCTTTATCAGAAATGGTGAAGCTTTTTTTGTTATCTTTAAATTTCTAATTGCATTAAAATGAAGTATATCTTATTGTTGTTGTTTTCAGTTTCAGTTTTTGGTCAAGAAAAATTTAAAGTAGAATATGAAAGACGGAATTTTATTAATTTGAATGATCCGAATCCAGAATCGAAAAGATTAAGAGAGGAAATGTTTTCGAAACCAAAATATATTGCTCTTTCTGTCGATGCAAATCAATGTCTTTCACAAGAAATAGAACGAATTGATAATTCGCAAGGACCAAAATATTCGATGAAAGTTTTAGGTGGTTTTAAAGATTTGGAAAGCTTTTATGATTTCGATACGAATTCAAAAATAATCATGAGAGAAATGGATTCCAAATTGTATAATATCTCTGATTCCATTGCAACTTATAAATGGAGTATTACGCGAGAATCCAAAAAAATAAAAGGTTATGATGTACGAAAAGCAGTAGCTGTTGACGCTAATTTCAACATAGAAGCGTGGTATGTTCCTTCGATAAAATCAAAATGTGGACCAGATGAATACAATGGTTTGCCAGGATTATTATTAGAACTGAAGAAAACTTCTTTGAAAGATGAAAATCAGTATACAACTTATAAGTTAGAATCAATTTCGATTGACGATAAGCTGAAACTACAAAAACCAACGAAAGGAAAAGTAATTTCGACACCAGAATTTGATAAAATTGAGAAAGAATATTATCAAAAAATACAAGAAAATATCAACAAAAAAACAGGAGTTGATAAAGATGATTAACAAAAAAACGGCTCAATTTTGAGCCGTTTTTTTGTTATTTTGATTCAATAATCGTAAACTTACTTATTAAGAAATTCATCAATTTCAGTGTGGTTATTCAACCAATCTTTTGCCATTTCGAATGCAGATAAATTTTTGCTTAATTCTAGTGGGTGTTCCTTAAGTAATTTTAAAAATTGTTGATTAATCAAATCAATTGTGTAGCGTTCCGCTTGATTAAGCTGTTGTTTTTCTCGGTTTGATGCGTAATAATTATTTTCATTAATAAAATTGAAATAATCATTGACCAATTCCCAAAGTTCAGGAATTCCTTTTCCGATTAATCCAGAACCGATAATTGATTTTCTTTTCCATTGAGAAGATTTGGTTGGTAAAAATTGCAATGAACGAACAATATCCAATTTTGCATCTTTCACTAATTTTTCTTGAAACGAATCTGATTTATTGACAAAAATTAAATCAGCCATTTCCATAATTCCTCGTTTTATTCCTTGTAAATCATCTCCAGAACCCGGAAGTTGAAGAAATAAGAAGAGATCTGAAATTTCATTTACTAAGGTTTCAGATTGTCCAACACCGACAGTTTCAATCAAAATATTTTCAAACCCTGCTGCTTCGCATAATAAAATTGCTTCATATGTACGTGAGGTAACACCACCTAAAGAACCGTTAGAAGCGCTTGGACGTATATAAGCATTCTCTTCTCGCGATAAGTCCTCCATGCGTGTTTTGTCGCCTAAAATACTTCCTTTTGAAAGGGAACTACTTGGATCAATTGCTAAAATCGCTACTTTTTCACCTTTACTTAGAATATATTTCCCCAAAGATTCGATAAAAGTACTTTTACCAACACCGGGAATTCCTGTAATGGCAATTCTTTTTGAAGTTTTGGAAACAGGTAATAAACTAATGATATGTTGCGCTAATTTCAAATCGTCTAAACGATTGCTTTCGGCTAGTGTAATAGCTCTTGATAAGGCAAAACGATCGCCTTCTTTTATTTTTTGAGCAAGTATTTCGGGGTCAATTTTTCGCATAAGACACAATCTTAGATTAAAGATAAAGTCTTAATTAAGAATAAAAAAATACAATCGAAATTTGTGAATGTATTTTATATAGCTCTTGCATTGATTGGTATAAAAAATAAAACAAATATAATTGTTTATATATTTTAAATTCAATTATATAAACTTCATTAATTCGTAATTATGAATTTTTTTGTTCCTCTTTAATTCTTTTTATAAAAGCAGAAGGAGATTCATTCATGATTTGAGTAAAAGTTGTTGTAAAAGTACTATGAGAAGCAAATCCGCAATCACTTGCTAAATAGCTTACTTTCGTGTTAATGTATTTCGGCTCATTTTGAAGTCGATTGACGATATAATTTACTCTCAATTCATTCAAATAAGAATTAAATTGCTTTTGACGATGAGTTTTAATGATTTCAGAAAGATATTTTGTATTCGTTTCAAATTGTTTTGATAATGAAGCAAGGTTAATATCTTTCTTAGTAAAGCCTTTATTCTTCTCAAATAACTCTAATTTTCGAAGTAAGTCATTCTCGGTTTTAGATGAAATGCTAAGGTTATTCGTTGGTTTTTCTTCAATCATAACCTCTGTTGGTGGAGTTGGAGAAATGATTTTATTTGTAACCTCTTCTTTGATTGGTTCAGAAGGAATTTCTTTAATCTCTTTTACAGAACTTATTTCTTCGACAGAAATCTCAGTTGATTGTTTAGTTTTTTTGGAAACAAAGTAAATAATTAATCCTAAGATAATTATCGCTGAAATTAATAATAAAATGATTAACCAAGTTTCCATTTTTTGTAAAATTTATATTCCGAATTAATAAAATAAAACCAATTGATAATCATTAAAATAATTGATTTTCAATGATTATACTATTTGTAAAAATACTCCGAAATTTTGAAATAAAAAAGGCTAACTTTTAAGAGTTAGCCTTTTTTTTGAAATTCATCTTTGCTTGGAGAACAACCACAGCCTTTTGAGCATCCGCCTCCTTTTGAACTAAATGAGTTTCTAATTAATTTTACAACATACCAAACTGCAAATCCGAAAAGGAAAGCGATAAAAATATATTGTATCCAAATATTGTCCATACTATTATTTTAAAAAATGATATGCAATAAATGCAACTACATATGCCAAACCTGTCATAAACCCTGTCTGAATCAATGTCCATTTCCAAGAATTTGTTTCGCGTTTTACGATCGCAATTGTACTCATACATTGCATTGCGAATGCATAAAATAACAACAATGAAACTCCTGTAGCGAGGTTATATGCTGGTTCTCCTGTGTTTTGGTTGATCTCATTTTTCATACGATGAAGTAAACGATCTTTTTGACCATTGTCCTCTACATCAACTTCTCCTAAACTGTAAACCGTTGACATTGTTCCGACAAAAACTTCACGCGCAGCGAATGACGAAATCAAACCAATTCCCATCTTCCAATCGTATCCTAATGGCTCTACAACTGGCTCTATAACTGAACCTAATCTACCCAAATAAGAATGTTCTAATTTATAAGAAGCAATTTCATTTGCTAAATCTTCTTCATTCATTTTTGGATGATGAGCAGTTACAATTTCTTCTGCATTTCTGAATTGTTCTCCAGGTCCGAAAGTTCCTAAAACCCAAAGAATAATCGAAATTGCAAATATGATTTTACCCGCATCAACTAAAAATCCTAACGTTTTTTCCCAAACATTAATTCCAACATTTTTCCAATCAGGAAGTTTGTACGTTGGCATTTCTAAAATTAGGTAACTTTTATGTTTTGCTTTAATGATTAAATTCAATAAAATAGCACTTCCTAATGCGCCTAAAACACCTAAAATGTACATCACAAATAACGCCAAAGCTTGGTAACTTAATCCAAAAATATGTTCGTCGGGAATTACTAAAGCAATTAAAACGATGTAAATTGGTAAACGAGCCGAACACGTCATAAAAGGCGTTACAAGTATCGTTAATAGACGCTCTTTGTCATTTTCGATATTACGTGCAGACATGATTGCAGGAACGGCACAGGCAACTCCAGAAATTAACGGAACAACACTTTTTCCGCTTAATCCAAATGGTTTTAACCATCTGTCCATTAAATAAACCACGCGGCTCATGTAGCCCGTTTCTTCCATTATTGAAATGAATATAAACAAAATGGCAATTTGCGGAACGAAAACGGCAATCCCTTCTATACCTGGGATTATTGCACCTCCAATGATTTCGTTGATAGGTCCTTCAGGTATTAAACTAATTGCTTTTTCGTCGATCCAACCAAATAAATCTTCGACCATTGTCATTAATGGTGCAGACCACGCATAAACAGCTTGAAAGATTAATAATAAAATTCCTAAAAAGATGATGTATCCAAAAACTGGATGAATCAATGTTTTATCAATTTTATCGGTTAAGGTTTCATTTCCGTCAAAATTATATGAAATAATATCGTTTAATTTTTCCTCTAAAATTTTATTTCGATCTAAGGCTTCTTTGACTTGTAATCGTTTCGAAACAATAGAATTTTCTTTTTTAATTGTATCTAATTTACTTAGATTTTCTTTCGATTCGAACGGAACTTCTTTCTGTGAAAGATATTGCCAAGCTAAATAATCAGATTTAAGATTAAATTCATTCTTGATTTTTTCTACAATAGAAAGATACTCTTTCGGAATTTCGTAATGACGATTATATGGAGTTGCGTCTTTTGTAAAAGCTTCTACTAATTCATCAATTCCTTCGCTTGTACGCGCGTTTGTTAAGTATATTTTTGTTTGAAGAAAATCTTCTAACTTTTTCAAATCAATATTAAGTCCCTTGCTTTTGATTTCATCTTTCATATTGATGACAAAAATTGCAGGAACGTCTAAATCTCGAACTTGTTGATACAACAAAATCGATCGTTTTAGATTAGATGGCTCACCAATAACAACTGCTAAATTTGGGTAATGACTATTGGTTTTGTCTCCTAAAGTTTTGAATACAATTTCTTCATCCAAAGAACTTGGATAAATTGTATACGTTCCGGGAAAATCTGTAATTTGGAATTTATTTCCATTTCGTTCTATTTTACCTTCGCGCTTTTCTACCGTCACACCAGGATAATTCCCAACTTTTTGACGAAGATTTGTTAATTTATTAAATAACGAAGTTTTACCAACATTTGGGTTACCAATTAAGGCAATTTTATAATGATTCATTATTTTTTTGTTATCAAAATTTTATCGGCTTCGTTTCTTCTTAAAGCTAAAACAGACTTATTAGAGATGATACTGATGCAAATAGGACCACCAAATGGAGCCTTATTTTTTACCAATAAACTTGTTCCAGGAATAAAGCCCATTTCATAAAACTTTGCAGGAATATCTTCGGTACTAAACCCTGTTACAACTGCTTGTTCGCCAATTTTTAAATCTTTTAAAGAATAATTTTCAATCATTTCTACCAATCTATCTATGAATTATCTCAAAGGCAAAGATACTTATTTTTAATTAATCCAAATAGAAGATATGTCATAGTTTTTTTATCTTTCTAATTAAATTTCAATGAATTCAAGTATCTAAATTCAAAATTTTGATTATCTTTGCACTCAATTTTCATTTATAAACATTAATTTATGTACGCAATTGTAGAGATAGCAGGGCTTCAATACAAAGTTGAAAAAGACCAACAATTGTTTGTAAACCGTTTAGCTGGTGAAGCAGGTGACGAAGTAAAATTCGACCGTGTTTTATTAACAGATAACGGAGCAATCACTGTCGGCGCCCCAGTTATAGACGGAGTTACCGTAGTAGCTAAAATCGTTGAACACGTGAAAGGAGACAAAGTAATCGTTTTCAAAAAGAAAAGAAGAAAAGGTTACCAAAAGTCTAACGGTCATCGTCAACAATTCACTAAAATTGAAGTAGCTTCAATCGGTTAAGATTGAGCTGAGATTAATTATTAACTCTTAAAAACAAAACGAAATGGCACATAAGAAAGGGGTCGGAAGTTCGAAAAATGGTCGTGAATCACATTCGAAACGTTTAGGTGTTAAAATTTTTGGTGGACAAGCAGCAATCGCTGGTAACATTATTGTTCGTCAAAGAGGTACTCAACATCATCCTGGTGATAATGTAGGAATCGGTAAAGATCACACATTATTCGCTTTAATTGACGGAAAAGTAGTTTTCACTAAAAAACGTAACGATAGATCTTACGTTTCAGTTGAACCATTATCTTAATTGATAATTCGACAGCGAAAATGCTAACAATATAAAAGCTCGAACTTATTACTTCGAGCTTTTTTTATGATTTTTATTCTTCTAAGTCTACAGCTCCTTTAGAGTATACTTCATCAGAATTTAAGTTTATGTTGAATCCTTTTTCAATTAACTTATCTCGAATTAATTTCCTTTTTCCCCAAGGATCAATAGATTGGATAATTCTTTTTTTATCAAAATAAAATGAATAATACAATGGATTACTCGTACCATGTTTACATTGGAAGGTATTTTCGTTTAAATTTAATTTCTTAGAATTTATTGGTTTTAAAAATTTATACCTTTTAAAATTAATGTCAGCAGAATCTATAATAGCAATTGTATAGTTTTTATACTCATATTGTTGAGTTTTCTCATTTGTGTTACAAGATCCTAAGTATGCCATAAAAGTAATTCCAACTCCAAATTCAGCATTATTAAAAAAAACTTTTCTATCAGGACTTTTTAATTTATCAAAACCTAGAATTAAATAAGAATTATTAGGATTAATACGTTCATTATGTTTTTCTCCTAATTCAATAAAAGTATCAACTGTTTTTTTTAGTTGTTTGCTCTTATAAGTAGAATTGAATGTTGATGAACATGAACAAAAAAATAGAATAAATGAAAGTAAAAAGTATTTCATAAGTGGTTAATTAATAGAACTAAATTACAACTTATTTCAACTAAAAAAGCATCCAATTTCTTGAATGCTTTTTGATTTTATTATTTTGAAGAGAAGCTGAAATGAAATCAGCTTGACACGTTTTGTTTTGATAATTCGTTAAGTCATCTGAACTCGTTTAAGGATCACATTTTTTAATTAGCGAATTATCTCATTAACCTATTCTTCTTCCGTTTCAACTCCCCAACCTTGTGCAGTTAATGGAACCATTTGCTCACTTCCACGAGTAATCAAATAGTTTTCTTCGTTTTTACCAGTTACATGACCAATTACCGTTAAATGTGGATTTCCTTTGATTTTTTCAAAATCTTTTTGATCAATTGTAAACAATAATTCGTAATCTTCTCCACCGCTTAAAGCACATGTGATTGGATTGATTTTGAATTCTTCGGCTGTGCGAATAACAACAGAATCTAACGGGATTTTTTCTTCGTATATATTAATTCCAACACCACTTTCTTTTGAGATATGAATAATTTCAGAAGATAATCCGTCCGAAATATCAATCATAGAAGTTGGTTTAACTTTCAACTCTTTCAAAAGATTGATAATATCCAAACGCGCTTCAGGTTTTAATTGACGTTCAATTAAATATGAATAATTTTCGAAATCTGGTTGATTATTAGGATTCACTTTTGAAACTTGCGCTTCGCGTTCCAAAACTTGCAAACCAAGAAAAGAAGCACCTAAATCTCCAGAAAGAACAACCAAATCATTTTCCTTCGCACCATTTCTATAAGTCAAATCTTTTTCTGGAGCCGAGCCAATTGCAGTCATACTCAAAACAAGTCCGCTAACAGAAGAAGTTGTATCGCCTCCCACAATATCGATATTGTATTTATCGCAAGCGTATTTCATTCCGTTGTAAATTTCGTCCACAGCTTCTATCGTAAAACGATTCGAAATTGCCATCGAAATCAACAATTGTTTTGGAATAGCATTCATCGCCAAAATATCACTAATTGCCGTCACAACCGCTTTGTACCCCAAGTGACGTAAAGGCATATACGACCAGCTAAAATTTACGCCTTCTACTAACATATCAGTAGAAACCACAATTTTCTCTTTTTTATAATCAAGAACAGCCGCATCGTCACCAATTCCTTTGATAGAACTTTCTAATTTGATTGGAAAACCTTCTTTGATTTGGTTAATTAAACCAAATTCTCCAATTTCGGCTAAACTTGTTTTTGAAACGTTTTTATCTTCTAACATGATTTTATTTTTGAGTAAAGATTGAAGGATCTATATTTTCTGAACGAAAAGGTAAATTGATAATGTCCTGTTTCGACATTGTTTTGACGGTTTGTCCTTCAAATGATTTTTTAATATTTTCTAACATTTCTGTTGGTGGTGCTTGCATTTTTCTTTTCGACATCGAAAACCAAACACCTGTCAATTCAGAATGGCAAAGATGTACACCATCTTGGTTATATAAATTATGAATAAATTGATAAATCATTCCATCTTCCGACATTCCACCAATTTCTACCGAAATATAAATTTCTTCACCTTCCATAGCTTCCTTAAAAAAAGAAAATTGTTCGTGCAAAATAGCTGGTCCAATTCCATATTCCTCCAAATTTTTCATCGAAATGCCATAATCTCTCAAAAAAGCAATACGTGCAAAACTTGTAAAATTCATATACGAAGCGTTCGCTAAATGGCGATTAGCATCCAAATCTGACCATCGAATAATGGTTTTTTGAAAATATTTATTATTCATGAATTGAAAAATTATTTAAGGTACAAAGTTACGGATTACTATTTATACGAAAATGATAATATTTTTAATCATCGTAAATAATAAAAAACAATAAGATTTAACATCAAATTAAAATATAGATATTTAATAATTTGTATCTTTAAAAAGCTATTAAACAGACAGATTATGAAAAAAATATTATTTCCAACAGATTTTTCAGAAACAGCAAATAATGCGTTTTTGTATGCGTTAAATTTAGCCGAAAATCAAAATGCAGAATTATATGTTTTGCATGCTTTTCAGTATCCAATGGTAAGTGGAGGAATCGATGCTGGTATTTTGCAAGATGTTTATAATACAATTGAATTAAATAATTTCGAGAATTTAAAAGATCATATTCCGTTCTTGAGAAAAATGGCTGAGGATAATGGTTTTGCAAATGTTGATTTGAAATTTTTCGTAAAAGAAGGAATGCTTTCGTTTGTATTGCCAACATTTATCGAAGATGAAAAAGTGGATTTTGTAGTAATGGGAACGACTGGAAATACAGGATTTGATAAAGTCCTTTTTGGTTCGAATACGATGAATGCAATAAAACATCTTAAAATTCCGGTATTGAGCGTGCCAAATGGTTACGAATTCAAAGGAATAAATAATATTGGATTTACGACAATTTTCCAAGATAAAGACCGCAAAGCCTTAGATTATTTAACCGAAATTGCTTATCGCTATAAAGCAAAAGTGCATTGCTTACACGTTTCGAAAGATGGAAATTACGATATTCCGACGCTTAATCATTGGAAAGAATATTATAAAGATGAACCTGTAGATTTTTTTATTTATACTGCGGATGAATCTGTAGATGCAGTTTTGGAATTTATTAAAGAAGAAAAAATTGATTTGTTGACAGTAGTTAGCCGTAACAAAGGCTTCTTCGAGAAATTATTTTCACCAAGTTTTACAAAGAAAATTTTGACACAACACAACGTGCCTTTGTTTGTTTTCCACGAATAAGATAATTTATACTGAATATACAAAAAGCTTAATCTGTAGAAATAGATTGAGCTTTTTTCGTGTTGAAATAAAATTATTCGTAACTTTTGAGTACAAAACACGAAAAGATGAAAAAAATATTGTTCCCGACAGATTTCTCAGAAACAGCTAATAACGCCTTTTTATATGCACTAAATCTTGCAAAAAGTATCGATGCACAAGTTTATGTGTTGCATGTTTACGAATTGCCAATGATTACAGGAAGTTTGAGTGCTGGATTGATTCAGAATGTATATGAAACGGTAGAATTAGGAAGTTTTGACAACTTCAAAGATAATATTCCGCAATTAAGACAAATAGCTGTTGAAAATGATTTGAATGAAATTCCAATCAAATTTATCTTAGAAGAAGGAAATTTCTTATATATTTTACGTGAAATTATTGGAGAAGAAAGCGTTGATTTTGTAGTGATGGGAACAGACGGAAATTCAGGAATAGAAAAAATGCTTTTCGGTTCGAATACGATAAATGCGATTACGTCGATGAAAGTTCCAATTCTTAGTATTCCGCATGGAATGTCTTTCAAAGGATTTAAGAATATTGGTTTTACTACTGTTTTTGATCAAAAAGATAAAGATGCATTGAAGTATTTGATCGAAATTGCAAATCGTCATCATGCAAAAATTCATTGCATGCACGTTTCGAAAGACGGAAAATTTAATCAACAAGCGATGAAAGATTGGCAAGATCAGTTTGCTGGAGATCCAATTGTATTTGAAGTTTATCATGATGCAGATCCTGTAAATGCGGTGTTGGATTTTATCAAGGAAAAACAAATAGATTTGTTGACGGTTGTAAGCCGCAATAAAGGGTTTTTTGATAAGATTTTTTCACCAGGATTTACAAAGAAAATTGCAAATAAAAATATTACACCTTTGTTCGTTTTTCATGAACAAAAAGTTTAGAAGGAGATGTGAAAACATTTCCTTTTTTTATCAAAAATTCTGTTAAAAATAAAACTTTACCTTTGTCTCGTGAAAAGAATAGCCATAGTAGGAGGTGGTGCCGCAGGATATTTTGTTGCTGCAAACCTTGGAAAAACTGTAGGACAACAAACTATATTGTTTGAACAAGCAAATTTACCGCTTCAAAAAGTACGCATTTCGGGCGGAGGAAGATGTAATGTTACGCATGCATGTTTTGATCCGCTTGATTTGGTCGAGTTTTATCCGCGTGGAAGAAAGGAATTATTAAGTGTTTTTTACACGTTTCAACCGGGTGATACAATGGCTTGGTTTGATGAGCGCGGAGTAGAATTGAAAATAGAAGACGATAACCGTATTTTTCCAGTTAGCGATTCTTCACTTTCGATTATAGAGGCTTTGACAAAAGCGGTTGATAAAAATAAAGTTCAGCTTAATTTCTCAGACGGTGTGCAAGAAATTAATAAAGTTGATGGTGGTTATGAATTGATAACAAAATCAGGAAAACATTTTTTCGAAACGGTGATTGTGACAACAGGAAGTACGCCTAAATTTTGGAAAAGTTTGAAAAATATAGGTTTGAAAATCGTTCAACCAGTTCCTTCTTTATTCACGTTTAATTGCAAAGATCCTCGAATTGAAGGATTGATGGGAATTTCTTTCGATAATGCTGAAGTCAAAATCAATCAACAAAAATTAGAAGAAGAAGGTCCGTTACTAATTACGCATTGGGGATTTAGTGGACCAGCGATTTTGAGATTATCGGCTTGGGGTGCTTTAAAATTGAATGAAAGCAATTATAAATTCGAAACTGAAATCAATTTTGTAAATCAATCTAAAGACGAAATCATTTCATTTTTGAATGATAAAAAACAAGTTGATGCTAAGAAAAATGTGCATAAAAATAATCCATTCGATTTTCCGAAGCGTTTTTGGTTTAGTATTCTGAGCTATTGTAATATAGATGAAAACAAGGTTTATGCAGATTTATCGAAAAAACACATCGAAGCAATTGCAATAGAATTGACGCAAGGAAAATACCAAATTAATGGAAAAAGTACGTTCAAAGATGAGTTTGTAACGGCAGGCGGTGTCGATTTGAAAGAAATTGATTTTCATTCGATGCAAGCAAAAAAAATCCCACAATTGTTTATGGCTGGAGAGGTTTTAAATATTGATGCTATAACAGGTGGATTCAATTTTCAGGCATGTTGGTCTGAAGGTTATATTATATCTGAAAAAATCAAAGAAATTTATCAATAGTGTATATTTTACACGAATGTTATTCTGGCTGAAAGCCTTAATAGTAAAGATTTTTTCAAAATTTATTATGTTAACATAACGTTATTATAAAATTATGTTATTTTTGTTTAAAGGAATTATTAAAAACGAACAAAAAATATGAAGAAAATTTTCTTAACCTTAGCATTAATCGGCTTATCTTCTTCTGCATTTGCAGGTGGATACCGAGTTGCTTTACAAGGAGTTCGCCAAGCAGCATTGGGGGGAACTTCCGCAACACAAACTCACGATGCGAGTGTTGCGTTTTATAATCCTGCAGGTTTAGCTTTTGTTGATAGTAAATTGAGTATTGCTGTCGGAGGTTTTGGTGTAAAAACTGACGTAAAATGGCAAGATCCAATGACGTTACAAAAAGCAGAAACAGATAGTAAATTAGGAACACCAATGTATTTGGCAGTTAGTTACAAGCCTGTAGATGATTTAGCAATTGGATTGAGTGTTACGACGCCTTTTGGTAGTTCGGTTACGTGGCCAGAAGATTGGCAAAACAAAGCAAATATTACACATATTGACTTGAAAGCATTCAATATTCAGCCAACGGTTGCATATCGTTTTTCTGACTGGTTTAGTTTGGGTGTAGGTTTCATTTATACACACGGAACAGCTAAATTAGAGAAAGTACAAACAGTTGCTGGAAATGATATTAAACTTAAATTAGAGGATAAAGATGCCCATGGTTTAGGATTTAATGTTGGAGCAATGTTCAAGCCAACAGATAAATTTGGAGTTGGAATTGCGTACCGTTCTAATGTAGATGTTTCTGCAAACAAAGGTGATGTTACATGGTCGAATGTTCCTTCTGGAATTGCATCTAATGTACCTTTTAATACAGATAAATGGAATACAACTTTACCATTACCATCAGAGTTTACATTTGGGATGTCATACAAAGTTTTACCACAATTAGAACTTTTTGGAGATGTAGTTTGGCAAAACTGGACACGTTACAAAAGTTTAGATATCAATTTATATAATGATGCTTCTAATACTTTCTACACATCATCTTCTACGAAAAACTGGAAAGACAATACATTATTCCGTTTTGGAGCTGAGTATACTTTCAGCGAGATGATTGTTGGACGTGTTGGTTATTATCACGATAAATCACCAGTGCCATCAGCTTATTGGTCATCAGAAACACCAAGTTCTAACTTAAATTCAGTTTCAGCTGGATTAGGATTTAGATTCGAGTCAGGATTTAATGTTGATTTATTTGGATCATATGTAAAAGGAGACGAAAGACATATTGATAATATTCAACAAAACTTCTCTGGAGATGTTAAAATGCGTGCTATAAACTTTGGTTTAGGCGTATCGTACAACTTAAAATAAGACAAAAATGAAACACTTAAATAAAATAGTATTAGTTGCATTAGCTGCTACGATGTTTAACTGTAGCGAAGATTTCGAACATCCAATTGAAGATATTCAAGTTTCTGCTGGTGAAGCAAACTTTTCTACATATATCGCATTAGGAAACTCGTTAACTTCTGGTTATAGAGATAATGCATTGTACAAATCTGGACAAGAAAATTCTTACCCAAACATGTTAGCTGGATTGATGAAAGCTGCAGGAGGAGGAGAATTTAAAATTCCATATATGTCAAATGATACAGGTGGATTTACTGATTTACCAGGTTTTCCAGGTAAATTGAATTTACAAATTGTAAATGGAGCTTTAACACCAGTTCCAAGTGCTGCGGGTGGAGCTTTAGATATCTTAGCAGATAAAGGAAAGTTTCAAAATATGGGAGTTCCAGGTGCTAAGTCTTATCATTTAGTTGCGCCAGGTTATGGAAATCCAGCAGGCTTAAAAACTGATCCAGCAACAGCGAATCCTTATTTTGTACGTTTTGCAAGTGGTGCGACAACTTCTGTAGTTGCAGATGCAGTTGCTCAAAAGCCAACATTTTTCTCTTATTGGATTGGGAACAATGATGTATTAGGTTATGCAACATCTGGAGGAGTTGGAGTAGATCATAATGAAACAAATAATGTTGATCCAAGAACTTATGGAAGTAATGATATTTCTAATGTAAATGTGGTAAAATCTACAATTAATGATGGATTAAAAGCATTAACATCGGTAGGAGCAAAAGGAGTTATTGCAAATATTCCTTCTGTAACATCTATTCCATATTTTACAACGGTTCCATACGCACCTTTATCACCAGCAAATCCAAGTTTTGCACCAATGATTGATGAATTGAATGCAACTTATGCAGGATTAAATCAAGTATTTGATGCAGTTGGTGCTTCAGAAAGAAAAATTTCTTTTTCTAAGACTGCTGCAAGTGCTGTAGTAATTAAAGATAAAGATTTAGCGGATTTATCAACAACGATTACTGCTGCATTAATTAAAGCAGGATATGATACTGGTACTGCAACTTTGTTTGGAATTACTTATGGACAAGCTCGTCAAGCAACAGCAAAAGATTTATTGGTTTTGACTTCTTCATCTGTAATTGGAAAAGTTGACACAAATAGAGTTGCAGAATTAATGAAGTTAGGGTTAACTCAAGAGAAAGCTGGTAAATTATCAGTAGTAGGTGTTAGTTATCCAATGACAGATAATTATGTATTAACAGCAAAAGAAACTGCGAAAGCAGAAGCAGCTGTAGTTAAATACAATGCAGCAATTGCGGAGTTAGCAACTGCTTATAATTTAGCTTTAGTTGATGCATATTCTGAAATGAAAAAATTAAGTTCTCAATCAGGGATTAAATATTACGGACAAACATATACAACAACTTTCGTTTCTGGTGGAGCGTTCTCATTAGATGGAGTTCACTTAACTGGAACTGGATATGCAATTGTCGCAAATATGTTTGCTGATGCAATCAACCAAAAATATCATTCAACTTTAAGACACGTTTACCCAGGAAATTATCCAGGTATTGCAATTCCTTAATTGAATGTTTAGATAACAAAAAAATCCGCTCATCGAGCGGATTTTTTATTATTTATGTTTTTTGAAATGATTATTTCAATTCTTCATTTCGCATAAATTCTTCTGCTTTTTCGACCATATTTTTCGATCCGCAAAAGAAAGGAATACGTTGGTGTAATTCTGTAGGTTCAATATCCATAATGCGTTGGAAACCGTCAGAAGCTTTTCCTCCTGCTTGTTCCGCGATAAAAGCCATCGGGTTGCATTCGTACAATAAACGTAATTTTCCGTTCGGATTATTTGTTCCAGAAGGATAAATATAAATTCCTCCTTTCAGCATGTTTCGGTGAAAATCTGAGCATAAAGAACCAATGTAACGAGAAGTGTACGGACGATCTTCCTCATCTGCCTGACAGTATTTGATGTAATTTTTAACCCCTTGAGGGAATTTTACATAATTACCTTCGTTAACTGAATAAATGTGTCCATCTTCTGGAATACACATATTTGGATGAGATAAATAGAACGTTCCGATTCCTGGGTTCAATGTAAATCCATTTACACCATTTCCTGTTGTATAAACTAACATTGTCGATGTTCCATAAATTACATATCCCGCAGCAACTTGCTTATTTCCTGGTTGTAAGAAATCTGCTTTTGTAACAGGTGTTCCAGGTTCAGAAACACGGTGGTAGATTGAGAAAATTGTTCCAACAGAAACATTTACGTCGATGTTTGATGAGCCATCAAGTGGATCAATCAACACAACATATTTACTGTTTTTTGAATTTTTTGAAGGTTGAATCGCGATAAAATCTTCGTTTTCTTCCGAAGCAATACCACAAACAACTTCGCGTTGCGACAACGTTTCGATAAACGTATCGTTTGCGAAAACATCTAATTTTTGTTGTTTTTCTCCTTGGACATTTTCATTTCCGAATTCGCCTAAGATATTTACAAGTCCTGCTTTGTTTACTTTATAATTAACAACTTTTGTAGCTAATTTAATAGAACTCAGTAATCTAGATAATTCTCCGGATGAGTAAATAAAATCTGCTTGATTTTCTATGATAAACTCTCCAAGAGTTTGATGAGAATTAGTATTCATAATTATGTTTTGCTGGTCAAATATCGGAATAATAACTCAATTTTATATCATTTCAAACGTTTGAAATTAATCTAAATACGTGAAAATCATCATTCAAATTTATTTTTTATTTTAATTAAAATCGGTCAACATATAAAGTGTAGTTTGGTTATATTTGCAAGTTAAATATTTACAAAAAAAAGTTTTTATAGAAATGAAAGTTTTCAAATTCGGTGGTGCTTCGGTGAAAGATGCAGCCGGCGTTAGAAATGTTGCGAGTTTATTGCAATCTGTTGGTTACGAAAATACATGTATCATTGTTTCTGCTATGGGCAAGACAACAAATGCATTGGAAGAGGTAGTCAAACGCTATTTTGAAAAACAAGATTTCGAAAAAACAATTAACGAAGTAAAAGAACAGCACATTGCTTTAGCGACAGAATTATTTGATAATCCAGCTGAGGTTTCTAACGAAATTTCGCAATTTTTTGATGATATTGTTTCGTTTTTAAGACGTAACAAATCACCAAATTATAGCTATGTGTATGATCAAGTGGTTTGTTGTGGAGAATTAATTTCGACAAAAATCATCAGTATGTATCTTAATTCGATACAAATTAATAACGAATGGTTAGATGTTCGCGATTATATCAAAACAGATAATACATATCGTGAAGGAAAAGTAAATTGGGCATTAACAGAAGAAAGTATTAAACGTTTACCAAACACAGGTTTGTTTATTACCCAAGGTTTCTTAGGTTCTGATCCTAACTTTTTCACAACAACTTTAGGGCGTGAAGGTTCAGATTATTCTGCGGCGATTTTTGCTTATTGTTTAAATGCGGATAACATGACGATTTGGAAAGATGTTCCTGGAGTTTTGAATGCTGATCCACGTTATTTTGATAATGCTGAGCTGTTAAATCATATTTCATATGAAGAAGCAATAGAGTTGGCGTATTATGGTGCATCTGTTATTCACCCGAAAACGTTACAGCCGCTTCAACAAAAAGAAATTCCTTTCTTCGTAAAATCATTTATTAATCCTACAGAAGCAGGAACAGAGGTAGCGAAAGGTCAACCATTAGATCCAAAAGTACCTTGTTTTATCCTAAAAAGAGAGCAACATTTGATTCGTTTATCAAGTAAAGATTTCTCTTTTATTACAGAAGATAAATTGAGCGGAATTTTCAATAAACTATATGATTATCAAATCAAAGTAAATTTGATGCAAAATTCAGCAATTTCATTATCTTTATGTTTGGAGGATAAATATGACAACTTAGAAAAGTTTGTTGCAGATATGAACGAAGAGTATAAAGTGCAGGAAGAAAACAATGTTTTATTGTACACAATTCGCCATTTCGATGCAGATTCTGACAAAGTTGTTTCAAAAGAAAAAGAATTATTGCGACAAACAGTGCGCGAAACATTACAAATAGTTGTTAAAGCTTAAATGAGTTTAATCACGACACAAGATATCTATTCAGCTTCGGGTCTTTCTAAAATTGGTGTTTTAGGAAAACCTGTGGCTTGGGCATTGAAAAAAATTTTCAGTATAGATCAGTTAAACGATTTGTACAATCGTGGAAAGCATTTGCAATGCGAACCTTTTTTGGATTATTTGATTGATGATTTGGGAATGGATTACGAAATCCATGAAGAAGATTTAAAACGTATTCCAAAAGAAGGACCTTTTATTATTATTTCTAATCATCCGCTTGGAGCGTTGGATGGAATTATTTTGATGCATTTTATGTCAAAAATTCGTCCTGATTTCAAGGTAATGGGTAATTTTTTATTGCAAAAAATTAAACCATTAGAACCTATGATTATTCCAGTTAATCCTTTCGAAACACGTAAAGATGCATACAGTAGCCTTTCAGGAATGCGCGATGCATTAAAATTGTTAAGAGCTGGAGGTTGTTTAGGGATTTTTCCTGCGGGAGAAGTTTCTTATCGAGATGACGAAAGTAGAATTATTGACAGAGAATGGCAAGAATCAGCGATGAAGTTGATCAAAAAAGCGAAAGTTCCTGTTGTTCCAATGTTTTTTAGAGCGCGAAATAGTAATATTTTTTACCGTGTAGCGAAGATTCATCCAGATTTTCAAACGGCAATGTTGCCAGCTGAAATGATGAAGAAAAGAACACGACCAATTCAGATTCGTATTGGAAAACCAATTTTACAAAAACAACAAGACGAGCATGTGTCTATAGAAGATTATTCTGAGTTTTTGAGAAAGAAAACATACATGCTTTCGTCTTATTACAAACAAAAAAGAAGTTTAACTCAAGTATTGAAAAACCCTTCGAATATTGAGTTGAAAATGCCGAATTTACCAAGCTTATCTTCTTCTAGTAAAAAGGTTAAGCCGATTATTTCGGAAACAGCTTTAGACTTATTAATTCAAGATATTGAAACTTTACGAAAAGATGAACAAGCATTATTGTTTACAAATAATAATTACGAATGTTTCTTTTCTACAGCTCAACAAATTCCAAATATATTAAGGGAAATTGGTCGTTTACGCGAGATAACATTCCGTGCGATAGGTGAAGGTACAAATGATGAAATTGACCTTGATCGATTTGATAATCATTATCACCATTTATTTTTGTGGGATAAGGATACGAATAAAATTGTTGGAGCATATCGTATGGCGATTGGTTCGGAAGTGTATGAAAAATATGGAATTAATGGATTTTATGTTCATGAATTATTCAATTTTGATCCAGAAATTCATCCATTTTTCAAGAAATGTATCGAAATGGGACGTGCTTTCGTTTCAGCTGAATATCAACAAAAGCCGATGCCATTGTTCTTATTATGGAGAGGAATTGTGCATGTAACGTTGAGAAATCCAAATCAGAAATTTATTATTGGAGGAGTGAGTATTAGTAATCAGTTTTCTGATTTCTCAAAATCTTTGATGATCGAATTTATGAAATCTCATTATTACGATTCTACTGTAGCGCAGTATGTGAGAGCAAAAAATGAGTTTAAGGTTAAGCTGAAAGAGGAAGATAAAGAATTTATTTTCGATGAATCTGAAGCTGATTTGAATAAATTTGATAAGTTAATTGATGAGCTTGAGCCAAATATGTTGAGATTACCTGTTTTGATTAAGAAATACATCAAACAAAACGCAAAAGTGATTGCTTTCAATGTTGATCCAAAATTTAATGATGCAATTGATGGCTTAATGTATATTAGAGTTTCTGATATTCCAGAATCTACTGTTCGCCCTGTTTTAGAGGATATTCAAGCAGAACTTGATAAAAAAATACAATCAGGAAAATTTGACGGAAATCTACTTTAAGATTCATGATGAATTTATAACATAAAAAATGCGCTCAACCTAGTTGAGCGCATTTATATTTTAGCTTCGCTATAAATTATTTAGCAACTGCTGTAGAATCAGCTACTGGAGCAACTGCTGTAGAATCAGTTGGAGCAACTGCTGTAGAATCAACTGCTGTAGAATCGTTAGCTGCTGTAGCTAAAGAATCAACTGCTGGTGCTTCTTCTACTGGTGCTTCTTCAGTTTTCTCTCCACAAGATACTGCTCCTAATGATAAAGCTGCTACTGCAACTACTGCGAAAAATTTTTTCATCTTTTTAAATTTTAATCGATTAATTTGATATGTCAAAGTTAGAATGATTTTGACCTGATATAATAAAAAATGATTGTAATTATTTTGTAAAACATTTTTTATTTTACAAAATATAGAATTACAATTATTTAAACGTTTATATTTTCCGAAATTATAAAATTTATAAGACAAAAAAATCCTCAAATTCTATAATTTTGAGGATGATTTTTGACTTATTACAAGTGTTTATTTTAAAACTTGTGCTTCTAATTTGAATTTTTCGATTTTATTTGAAATTAAATCCAATCTCAAATTATGAATACTTCCGATATGCGAAGTCTGAAATTCTTTGTGTGGTATATATGTTCCATTTTCTACAGATAAACCAACTTCTTTGTAAGCATCACGGAAAGGTGTTCCATTCTTAATCGCTTCATTAATATTTTCAACGGTATAAATCGGATCATATTTATCCTGATTCATATAGTTATCTTTAATCTGAAGTTGAGGAATCGCAAATGTTAAGATGTCAATAATATTATCAAATTGCATCATTGGTTCGAATAATATTTCTTTCAATATTTGATAATCACGGTGATATCCACTTGGAAGATTATTGATCGTCATCATAATATCATTCGGCAACGCCTGAATTCTATTGCAATGCGCACGAGTTAACTCAAACACATCTGGGTTTTTCTTGTGCGGCATAATCGATGAACCTGTTGTCATTTCGTTTGGCAACTTCACAAAAGCTAAATCTTGTGAATTGTATAAAACCAAATCGTACGACATTTTAGACAACGTTCCACAAATCATTGCCAAAGCTGTTGCGACAGATTTTTCTGTTTTTCCACGAAGCATTTGTGCACCAACAGAAGAAACTAAGATTTCTGAAAAACCTAATTCTTGTGTTGTTTGCAAACGATCAATTGGGAAACTTGTTCCGAAACCTGCACCAGAACCCAAAGGATTTTGATCAGAAATTTTATATGCAGCCTCAAAAAAGTATAAATCCGTCAACAAACTTTCTGCATATGCCGAAAACCACATTCCAAAACTACTTGGCATTGCCGCCTGAAAATGTGTGTATCCTGGTAATTGATGATTCTTGAATTCGTCTGCTTTTTGTAAGAAAATCTCAATTAAATTGACAATTTTTTCAGTTGTATGTTTTAAATACTCTTTCTTAAAAAGTTGAATTGCAACCAAAACTTGATCATTTCGAGAACGTGCAACGTGAATTTTTTTTCCAGCATCGCCAGTTTTTTCAATTAAATAAGCTTCAATTTTTGAATGTATATCTTCGAAATTTTCGTCGACTTCGAAATTATTTTCCGCAATCAGAACCAAAACTTCATCCAAAGCAATTTGCAACGCATCATTTTCTTCATTGGTAATCAAACCTGTTTTTGCCAGCATATTTGCCTGCGCTTTCGACGCTAATGCATCGTATTTCGCAAGATGAGCATCTAATTCTCTGTCTTTTCCAACAGTAAATTTTTCGATTTTATCATTAATGGTAAAACCTTTATCCCAAAGTTTCATATCTATAATAATGAATTAAGGGCGCAAAGTTAGTAAAAAGTTGCATAATATCTCATTAAACTTGTATAATTATTAATAATCATAAATATTTATTCATATTGAATATTTTTGATTGTTTTTTGAGAATGTTTAGACGATTGATAGCATTTTGAAAGATTGATTATTGAATGTTTATTAATATTTCGAAATAATTCAATTTCGTAAAAAAATGACCCAAAAATTATGGAGTTGATATTTTAAGAACCTTTTAATTTTTAACTTCTATTTATTTACGTTTAAAACATTGTTAAAGTGAAATTTAGACCTTTTTTATAATAATTCTAAATTATTGAAATATAACTAAAATATATCATTCTTTGATGAAAAATCTTTACTATAAACGTAATTTTGTGTACCAATTTATAGCTAAACGCGTATTTGTTTAGATGATTGTTAATGTAAGTTTTAGAATAAAACTCTGACTCAAATGCTTATGAGTGTTGAGTTTGTGTGAGTTAAATTATTAAAAATTACCCTTCGAAAAAATTACATACTTAGTTTGTATTCTGATAACAGTGGTTACCTATGCCAAAAATGATTTTTGTTGAAAATAATTTTTGCATAAGATGTGACGATACAGCGAAGTGTTATTATATAATTCATTTTGATTGGATGAAATCAGGTGTAAGTAGCTTGGTTTTAAACAATCTTTAATATTAAAAAGAAAAGATAGATAATTATGAGTCTTTACCAAGAGTATCTTAACGAGATTGAAGAAAGAAAAGGTCAAGGTTTACATCCAAAACCAATTGATGGTGCAGAATTACTAAGTGAAATCATTAATCAAATTAAAGATGTTAACAACGAATACCGCGAGGATTCTGTTAAATTCTTTATCTATAACACGTTGCCAGGAACAACTTCTGCTGCAGGTGTAAAAGCAAAATTTTTAAAAGAGATTATTTTAGGAGAAGCAACAGTTGCTGAAATTACACCAACATTTGCATTCGAATTGTTATCTCACATGAAAGGAGGACCATCTATTGAGGTTCTTTTAGACTTAGCTTTAGGAAATGATGAAGCAATTGCAAAACAAGCTGCTGAAGTTTTAAAAACACAAGTTTTCTTATACGATGCAGATACAGCTCGTTTAGCTGATGCTTACAAAGCAGGAAATGCAATTGCAAAAGATATTTTAGAAAGTTATGCAAAAGCAGAGTTCTTTACAGAATTGCCAGCTGTTGCTGAAGAAATAAAAGTTGTGACTTACATTGCTGCTGAGGGTGATATTTCTACAGATTTATTATCTCCAGGTAACCAAGCACACTCTCGTTCTGATAGAGAATTACACGGGAAATGTATGATTACTCCTGAAGCTCAAGCTGAAATTAAAGCTTTACAAGCGAAACATCCAGACGCTTCAGTAATGTTAATCGCTGAAAAAGGTACAATGGGAGTTGGGTCTTCTCGTATGTCGGGTGTAAATAACGTGGCTTTATGGACAGGTAAACAAGCATCTCCATATATTCCATTCGTAAATATTGCTCCAATTGTAGCGGGTACAAATGGTATTTCTCCTATCTTCTTAACTACTGTTGATGTAACTGGTGGTATCGGTATCGATTTAAAAAACTGGACTAAAAAAGTTGACGCTAACGGAGAAGTTGTTCGTAACGAAAACGGTGACCCAATTTTAGAAGAAGTTTATTCAGTAGCAACAGGTACTGTATTAACTATCAATACAAGAGAGAAAAAGTTATACAACGGAGATCAAGAATTAATTGATATCTCTAAAGCTTTAACTCCACAAAAAATGGAATTTATCAAGGCTGGTGGTTCTTACGCTATCGTATTTGGTAAAAAAATCCAAACTTTCGCAGCTAAAACTTTAGGAATTGAAGCTCCTGTAGTTTTCGCTCCTTCAAAAGAAGTTTCTATCGAAGGACAAGGATTAACTGCTGTTGAAAAAATCTTCAACAAAAATGCAGTTGGTGTTGCAGATGGAAAAGTATTACACGCAGGTTCAGACGTTCGTGTTGAAGTTAATATCGTTGGTTCTCAAGATACAACTGGTTTAATGACTGTGCAAGAATTAGAGTCTATGGCTGCTACAGTTATTTCTCCAATTCTTGATGGTGCTTACCAATCTGGTTGTCATACTGCTTCTGTATGGGATAAAAAAGCGCAAGCTAACATCCCTAAATTAATGAAATTCATGAACGAATTTGGGGTAATCACAGCACGTGACCCTAAAGGTGAATATCATGCAATGACTGACGTTATTCACAAAGTTTTAAATGATATCACGATTGACGAATGGGCTATCATTATTGGTGGTGACTCACACACACGTATGTCAAAAGGTGTTGCTTTCGGTGCCGATTCAGGTACGGTAGCTTTAGCTTTAGCAACTGGTGAAGCGTCTATGCCAATTCCAGAATCTGTTAAAGTAACATTCAAAGGTGAAATGAAACCATTTATGGATTTCCGTGATGTGGTTCACGCTACTCAAGCTCAAATGTTAAAACAATTTGACGGTGAAAACGTATTCCAAGGACGTGTAATCGAGGTTCATATCGGAACTTTATTAGCTGACCAAGCCTTCACATTTACTGACTGGACTGCAGAAATGAAAGCGAAAGCTTCTATCTGTATTTCTCAAGATGATACCTTAATTGAATCTTTAGAAATTGCTAAATCTCGTATCCAAATCATGATTGATAAAGGTATGGATAACAAAAATGCAGTTTTACAAGGTTTAATCAACAAAGCAAACAAACGTATCGAGGAAATTAAATCTTGTGAAAAACCAGCTTTACAACCAGATGCTAACGCTAAATATTACGCTGAAGTAGTAATTGACTTAGATATTATCGAAGAGCCAATGATTGCCGATCCAGACGTGAATAATGCTGATGTTTCTAAACGTTATACACACGATACAATCCGCGATTTAACTTACTATGGTGGTGATAAACACGTAGATTTAGGTTTCGTAGGGTCTTGTATGGTACACAAAGACGATTTAAAAATCGTTTCTCAAATGTTACGTAATGTAGAAAAAGCAAATGGTAAAGTTGAGTTTAAAGCTCCTTTAGTTGTTGCGGCACCTACTTACAACATCATCGACGAATTAAAAGCAGAAGGTGATTGGGAAATGTTACAAAAATACTCAGGATTTGAGTTTAGCGACTTATTGCCAAAATCTACTGCACGTACAGAATACGAAAACATTATGTACTTAGAGCGTCCTGGTTGTAACCTTTGTATGGGGAACCAAGAAAAAGCAGAAAAAGGAGATACAGTAATGGCTACATCTACACGTTTATTCCAAGGTCGTGTGGTTGAGGACCGTGATGGTAAAAAAGGAGAATCTTTATTAGCATCAACTCCAGTAGTTGTTTTATCAGCGATTTTAGGACGTATTCCTTCTATCGAAGAGTACAAAACTGCAGTTGAAGGTATTAACTTAACAAAGTTTAAACCAATTTCAATGAACTAATTGTTTGTAGAAAATGATATAATAAAGGCTAACATTTCGGTGTTAGCCTTTTTTTGTGATAAATATATAATATTGCAAATAAATAAGTTAGAATTGTTTTAAATAAGATTATTAGCACGGTAAAGAGTTAGTAGTTTACAAATAATTCAGTATATTGGGGTATGTTTTTTGATAAATTAAAACCAATTAAATAAATCAATTATTATGGCATTTGATATAAATATGATTAAAGGCGTTTATGCAAAAATGCAAGAACGTGTAGATGCTGCGAAAGCCATCGTAGGTCGCCCTTTGACTTATTCAGAGAAAATTTTATATGCTCACTTGTTTGACGGAAAACCTACACAAGCGTATACAAGAGGAGAATCTTATGTAGATTTTGCGCCAGATCGTGTAGCAATGCAAGATGCAACTGCTCAAATGGCTTTGTTGCAATTTATGCAAGCTGGAAAAACCAAAACGGCTGTTCCTTCTACGGTTCACTGTGATCACTTGATTCAAGCTAAAGTTGGTGCAAAAACCGATCTACAAGAGGCAATCAATAAATCTTCAGAAGTATTTAATTTCTTAGAATCAGTTTCTAATAAATATGGAATTGGATTCTGGAAACCAGGAGCAGGAATTATTCACCAAGTAGTTTTAGAAAACTATGCATTTCCAGGAGGAATGATGATTGGTACCGATTCTCACACGCCAAATGCAGGTGGATTAGGAATGGTAGCAATTGGTGTTGGTGGTGCTGATGCTGTTGATGTAATGTCTGGAATGGCTTGGGAATTAAAAATGCCAAAATTAATCGGAGTTAAATTAACGGGTAAATTATCTGGTTGGGCTGCTCCAAAAGACGTTATTTTAGAAGTTGCTGGACGTTTAACTGTAAAAGGTGGAACAGGAGCAATTGTAGAGTATTTTGGAGAAGGAGCAGAGTCTTTATCTGCAACAGGTAAAGGAACAATTTGTAATATGGGTGCAGAAATTGGAGCAACAACTTCAATCTTCGCTTATGATGATGCTTCAGAAAGATATTTAAGAGCGACTGATCGTAATGATGTTGCTGATGCTGCAAATGCTCACAAATCTTATTTACGTTCTGATGATGAAGTTTATGCAAATCCAGAAAACTTCTATGATCAATTAATTGAAATTAACTTATCTGAATTAGAGCCTCGTTTGAATGGTCCTTTTACGCCAGATTTAATGACACCAGTTTCTAAAATGAAAGAAACTGCTGCAGCTAATGGTTGGCCTTTAGATGTAGAATGGGGATTAATAGGGTCTTGTACAAACTCTTCTTACGAAGATTTAACACGTGCAGCTTCGATTGCGCAACAAGCTTTAGATAAAGGTTTAGAAGTGAAATCATCTTTTGGAATTAATCCTGGTTCTGAGGTAGTTCGTTATACTGCGGATCGTGATGGTTTATTAAAAACTTTCGAGGATTTAGATGCGGTTATCTTTACAAATGCTTGTGGACCTTGTATTGGTCAATGGGATCGTGAAGGTGCGGATAAAGAAGAAAAAAATACAATCGTTCATTCATTCAACCGTAATTTCAAAAAACGTGCGGACGGAAATCCAAATACATATGCTTTCGTAACATCGCCTGAAATGGTTGCGGCGATTGCAATTTCTGGACGTTTAGATTTTAATCCATTAACAGATAAATTAATCAATAAATTTGGTGAAGAAGTAATGTTAGATGCTCCAAAAGGAGAGGAATTACCAACAAAAGGTTATGCTTATGAAGATAATGGATATCAAGCACCTGTAGAAGATGGTTCTCGTGTAGAAGTGATCGTAAATCCAAATTCTGAGCGTTTACAATTATTAGAAGGTTTCAAACCTTGGAATGGTGAAAATATTACTGGAGCTAAATTATTAATCAAAGCATTTGGTAAATGTACAACTGACCATATTTCTATGGCTGGACCTTGGTTACGTTTCCGTGGACACTTAGATAATATTTCGAATAATACATTGATTGGTGCCGTAAATGCATTCAACCAAGAAACAAATTCAGTTAAAAATCAATTAACAGGAGAATACGGACCAGTTCCAGATACTGCACGTGCATATAAAGCGGCAGGTGTACCTTCTGTAATTGTTGGTGACGAAAACTATGGAGAAGGTTCTTCTCGTGAGCATGCGGCGATGCAACCACGTCATTTAGGAGCTGTTGCAGTTTTAGTACGTTCTTTTGCACGTATCCACGAAACAAATCTTAAAAAGCAAGGAATGTTAGCGTTGACATTTGCTGACAAAGCAGATTATGATAAAGTACAAGAAGATGATACAATCAACTTTATTGATTTAACGGAATTTGCGCCAGAAAAACCTTTAACAATCGAGTTTGTTCATGCAGATGGATCTAAAGATTTAGTTGTAGCAAATCATACATACAATACACAACAAATTGAATGGTTCAAAGCTGGTTCAGCATTAAATTTAATTAAAGCGCAACAAGCGTAATAATTATTTCAACATAAAAAGTAAAAGCCGATGTATTTCTACATCGGCTTTTTTTAATTGAAAATATTTTTTTTAAGATATTATTAACATTTGAAATACTAAAACAAAAAAAACCTCAATCATTTGATTGAGGTTTTAAGCAGTGGTGCCTCCAGGAATCGAACCAGGGACACAAGGATTTTCAGTCCTTTGCTCTACCAACTGAGCTAAGGCACCGCCTTAATTGTGATGCAAATATAGAGCGAAAATCCGTTCTACCAAACATTATTTAAAATATTTTTTAGACGAAAAAGCTATCTTGTTCATTTACCGAGAAATAAATTTTAAAATATTTTTATCTTTGCAAAAAATGAGTGGTTTTAATATTTTAATAGAGATTTAACAACTCATTTTTGCAATCTAATTTTTACAATTCGCAACAAATCATCATATTTGCGTCTTAGAATTCTATTATACATTCATAATGAAGTGGATTATTTGTAGTTTATCACTATTTAGCGTGGTAACAATAAAAGCTCAGTCAATATCAGTTTCACCTTATTCGGCATACGGAGTAGGGGAGCAATTGTTTGATAATAATACTGAACAAGCTGGTATGGGCGGTATCTCAACGGTTCCTACGAATCCTTTTGGACAAAGTGCGAATTTTTCGAATCCTGCAGCAAACCAAAACTTGCGTATGACAACTTTCAATGCAAGTGGAAGTGGAACTAATTATAATTTCAAATCTGGAACAGATAAAGAAAATGCAGGTCGTTTCAATGTTTCTAATATTTCATTGGCTTTTCCAGTTGGTGAAAAAGGAAGTTTTGGAGTTGGTTTTCAACCTTACACAGCGTTGGGATATGATATTATGAATACTTCTGAGAAAAATAATATCAAACAAACTGTACAGATGAAAGGTGATGGAGGGTTAAATAGTCTTCATGCTTTTTATTCAAGAAATCTTTCAAAAGGATTTTCTTTAGGTTTGCGTGTTAATTATCTTTTCGGAGAGTTGCAACGTAACGAGATTTTAGCTGTAGATGGAGCAAGTTTAGCTGTAGATTATAGCGATAAATCGAACTATCGTGGTGCTCAATTTACGTTAGGATCTATGTATACGAAGAAAATTGGAAAAAATAACAATTTAAACATTGGTGCTACTTATACATTAGGAACTAAGTTAAGAACAGATGTGACAGATCTTACAACTTCTTACACATATATCGGAACAACACAATCTTCTGTAGATACAATTTCTATTATTAGAATTGATAATGGAAAAACTAAGATTCCACAACAATTTACTTTAGGAGCATCATATTCTAAAGATAATACGTGGTCGTTAGCTGTAGAAGCGAAATATAATAATTGGAAAGATTTCTCTCAACCATTAGAAGGTCAAAATACTACAATGTCTTCTGCAGTAGATTACAAAAACAATGTACGTTTGGCAGTTGGAGGATATTGGATTCCAGATTATAACAGTTACAAAAGTTATTTTAATCGTGTAACGTATCGCGCTGGGATGTATTATCAATCAGCTCAGTATTCTATTCACGGAACAGATATTGATGCTTATGGAGCAACTTTAGGTTTTGGATTTCCAATTGGAAAACAAAATGATGGCTCTATGATGAATATTTCGTTAGAGTACGGACAAAAAGGAAAAACAACAAACAACTTAATCAAAGAAAATTATTTCGGAGTTAAAGTTGGATTTGATATTAACGATATTTGGTTTAGAAAAAGAGTTATTGACTAATTTTGGACAAACAAAAATTGTATAAAAAAGCAAACGAAAAAGTTTTAATTAAACCGAGTATTGTATTTGGTCTGATTAGCGTTTTCGTTTTGCTTTTTTCTTGTAAAAAAGAACTTCCTCCTATCAGTAAAAAGAAGGTAGAATTCCCAACACGCACACTTATCAATGCAAATATTATCAACAAAGATTCTGGAAGAATTTCGGGTAATTTGCGTTCACCATTAATCGAAGAATATACAACCGTAGATTCTCCTTACACGATTTTTAGAAAAGGTTTAAACCTTGACTTTTATCAAAAAGGAAGTGTGAAACCAGGTTATTTTCAGGCAGATTGGGGAAGATTAAGTGATGTAACAGGAATCTACGAAGGTAGAGGAAATGTAATTATCGTAAATGAGAAAGGTGATTCGTTGAAAAGCGAGCAATTATTTTGGAATAAGAAAAATAAAACAGTTTATACATCGAAAGAAGTTTACTTAATTAGCAAGGAAGGCGATTCGTTAACAGCGAAAAACGGTTTGCAAGCTACTGACGATTTAGAAACCTATACTTTATTCAATAATCAAGGATTTAAGTATGTTGATGATAATCAAAAATTCTAAAGAGCGTTAAAAAAATTAACAAAAAAGCGCATACTTGTCGCTTCTTCTATTTTATTATTCAATGTATTGTCGTATTTTCGCCACCTATTATAGAAATAACATTAAAATAAAACAATGGCAGTTTTAGGAGAAATTCGTAAAAAAACTTGGCTGATCTTCGTGGTAATCGGAGTTGCAATGTTAGCTTTCGTTGCAGGAGATTTATTCGGAGAGAATTCAAAAATAAAACAATTATTTACTGGAGATCCGTCTGTAGTTGGTACAGTGAACGGAGAACCTATTGTTATTGCAGAATATCAGAGTGCGTACGATCAAACACAAAAGATGTACGAAAATCAAGGTCAAACTGCAACTCCAAATCAAATTGCTCAACAAACTTGGAACAGCTTAGTTAGTCAGAAAGTGTTGAAACAACATGCTGAAAAATTAGGTTTAAAAGTTTCTGATGATGAATTTTGGAGCTATACAGCTCAAAACTTCGGAATGGCATCTGGTGCAGAAGCACAACAACAGATTGCTCAATTAGAAGCGAATGCGGCATCAAGCCCAGAAGCGCAACAACAATATAGAGGTTGGTTGCAAACTGCTGAACAAATAAAATTACAGATTTTATCTCAAAAATATTTTGGTTATGTAATGGCTGGTACAGCGGTTACAGGTAAAGAAGCGGATATTCAACAAGGATACAATATTTCGAATGCAAATATTCAGTATGCATTTGTTGATTATGCAACTTTGGCTAAAAAATTAAATGTAAAAGTAACAGACGAAGAAATTTCTGCTTACGAAGCGAAATATCCAAAATTGTTCAAAGCAGAAGGTTTAGTAAAATTAAGTTACACTTATTTCCCTGCTGGAGCTTCGACTGCTGATGACGCTGTTGCTTTAGCAAACATCAAAAAGTATCTGTCAACTCAAATTGTTCATGACGAAGTAAACAATGTTACAGATACAATTGCAGCATTTGGTTCTGCAAAAAGTGATTCGGTTTATGTGACTCAAAATTCTGAGAAACCATTTATTCCAAATTATTTTACAAAAGCAGAATTGGAACAAGCTCAATTAGGACCAGAAGCTACAAACTTCTTGAAAACTGCTACGGTTGGACAAATTGGTGGACCTTTCAAAATTGGAAATACATACCAATTATACAAACTTTCGAAATCGAAAGAAGTAAAAGATTCTGTAAAATCTAGTCACATCTTAGTTTCTTATACAGGAAGTGCTGCTGGAAACGGAGTAAAACGTACAAAAGACGAAGCAAAAAAATTAGCTGAGCAAATTTTAGCTGAAGTAAAAGCTAATCCAGCTTCTTTTGGTGAAGTAGCTTCAACAAAATCTGATGATAAATCATCTGCTGTACAAAAAGGAAGCATTGGTTGGGTTGGAAAAAACAATCAATTAGATCAAACTTACAATGGATTTATTTTTACAAAACCAGTTGGAACAGTTGATTTGGTAGAATCTCAATTTGGGTTCCATATCATCAAAGTTGATGATGCGAAAAACAAAACAGCTTATCAAGTTGCAAACATTGTAAAAACAATTGAGCCTTCTAAAGCGACAACAGAAAAAGCATTTACAAATGCAAGAACATATGTTCAGAATGTTGAAGGAAAATCATTGAATGATTTCAAAAATACTGCGAAAAAAGGTGGTTATTTAAATAATACAACAGAAGGTATTGAGCGTTATGCTGCGATTGGTCAAGATATTCCAAACGATCAGGACGGAGATATCTTAAAATGGGCTTTTGGCAAGAAAACAGATAAAGGGGCAACAAACTTGTTTACATCTTCTACAGGAGATTACATCGTTGTTCATTTAGTTGAAAAATTTGACAAAGGTTTGGCGCATCCAAGTGTTGTTCGTCAATATGTAGAGCCAGTTTTGATGCACGAAAAAGTTGCTAAATTGGTTGACGAGCAAGTTGCGAATGGTGGATTGAATGCTTTTGCTTCTAAATTTGGAGCGAAAAAAGGAAATGCTACGGTTAACTTCTCTAATTCTAATTTAACTGGAATTGGTTTAGAGCCTAAAGTTGTAGGAGCTGCGTTTGGTGTAAAACCAAATCAATCTTCTAAAGCGATTGCAGGTAATGCTGGAGTTTTCTACATTATTCCTTCAAATCAACAAATTCAAAAGAATCAAAAAGGTTCAATGATTTTGGATAATTTAAACCGTCAATTACAAGGACGTTTCCAACAAACATTGTTACAATCATTGATTCAAGCTGCTGATGTGGTAGATAACCGCGATAGAGCTTTACGTTAAGATTTAAAATTTCTTATAATAAAAAACTCCCAAGCTTAATAAGTTTGGGAGTTTTTAGTTTTATAGATATCTTTATTAATATTAAAATAAATGAAGTTTAAATTAGAAGGAAATATTCAAAATTCGGAAGGAACAAGAATTTCAATTAGATGCCCACATTGTGGTCATAATGGAACATTTGAGTCTATAGGTACCGATGTATATGTAAAGGATACTTTTTCAAATCCAAAAACATTTGGACTTCGACGTTGTCCAAATAGAACTTGTTTAGGGCATTTATTCTTTGTATATAATAATTCAATGAATGATATAATATTAACTTATCCATCAGATACAATACCCTTTGATAAAGAAAATATTCCAGAAAAAGTAATAAATGCTTTTCAAGAGGCAGTTATTTCTCATTCAAATAATTGCTTTGTAGCATCTGCTATAATGATTAGAAAAACTTTAGAAGAGATTTGTCTTGATAGAAAAGTAGATGGAAAAAATTTATATTTAAAATTACAAGATTTAGGAACTAAAATTTTAATTCCAAAAGAATTAATTGAGGGTATGCAAGAGTTAAGACTTCTTGGAAATGATGCCGCCCATATTGAATCAAATACATTTAATGAGGTAGGTAAATTTGAAGTGGAAATATCAATAGAATTTACTAAAGAAATTTTGAAAGCAGTATATCAATATGAATTTCTTCTTGGTAAATTGAGAAGTTTAAAAAAGATAGGTGAATAAAGCAAAAAAGCATCAATTTTTAATTGATGCTTTTTCTATTAGAATATTTCTTAAATCTTACTTATCAAACCCATTCGGATATTCGCCTTTTACAAGCTCTATTTTCGCTTCTACGGCTTTTTGTAAATCTTCTTGATATTGGATTAACCTTTCTTGCAAAGTTGGATTAGTAGCTCCTAAAATACGCGCAGCCAAAATTCCTGCATTCTTCGCTGCATTTACTGCAACTGTAGCAACTGGAATACCATTTGGCATTTGCAAAATAGATAAAATAGAATCCCAACCATCAATCGAATTAGACGATTTAATTGGAACACCAACTACAGGAAGAGGCGTAATTGATGCAACCATTCCTGGCAAATGTGCAGCGCCTCCTGCACCAGCAATAATGACATTTATTCCACGTTCGTGCGCTGTTTTTGCATAATCAAACATACGTTGTGGCGTACGATGCGCAGAAACAATTGTTAATTCGAAAGGTATATTTAATTCTGTTAATAGATCAGCAGCTTGTTTCATGATAGGCAAATCGCTATCACTTCCCATTATAATTCCTACCATAGTTGTTACTTTTTTGCTACGACTTTCACCGTTGCGTTAACTTGTTTTATGTTTTGTTTTAATTGTTTTAAATCATCGTTAACCAATGTAACGTGTCCCATTTTTCGACCTGGTTTTGTGATTGTTTTCGCGTACCAATGTAAAAATGTTCCTGGTATTGTTAATAACTCTTCAATGTTTTCTATTTCAGCTGATCCAGTTTCTCCTTCAGCACCAATTAAGTTAACCATAGCAGAAGTTGTAAACAATTTTGTAGAACCAAGTGGTAATTGCATTAAGGTTCTTAACATTTGGTCAAATTGTGATGAATATGTTGCTTCGATTGTCGAATGTCCCGAATTGTGAACACGAGAAGCTGTTTCGTTAACCCAAATAGATTGGTCTTTGTTAACAAACATTTCTACTGCGAAAACTCCTGAAGATTTCAATGCTTTTACAACATCGCGAGCAATTTGTTCCGCACGTTCAGTGATTTCTTTCGGAAGTGTAGAAGGCATTAATAAATAATCTAATAAATTATATTCTTCGTTGATAACAAATTCTACGGTTGGATAAGTCACGATATTTCCTGAATGATCGGCAACTGTAACCACTGCAATTTCGCGATCTAAATCGGCAGGTGTTTCGAAAATAGAAGGTGCTTGAAGCATTTTGTCTAAATCAGCTTCAGATTTTAAGAATTGTACACCTTTTCCATCATAACCATCTTTTCTTGATTTTTGGAAAATTGGATAATTGATGTCTTGTTTTGATTTCAACTCTTCCCAATTATCTAATCTAAAATAAGGCGCAGTCGGAATATTGTTGTTGACATAAAATTCTTTCTGAACTCCTTTGTCTTGAATAATCGCTAAAGCCTCAGGGTCTGGAACAACTCGCTTTCCAATAGATTTTAGATAACGCAAAGCATCAACATTAACATGCTCAATTTCAATCCCGATTGCATCTAGATCTTTTCCAAAAGCGACAACTGTTTCATAATCTTTGAAATCGCCTTGTATAAAATGATGTGCATGTGGTGCACAAGGTGCATCAGCAGCCGGATCTAAAATACTAATCTCGCAAGGGTATTGTAATGCATTTTGCAAAAACATATATCCCAATTGTCCTCCTCCTAAAATTCCGATTTTTATCATATTGCGAAGTTAATGAATAATATAATTTCTATTTTTACGAGATCAAAAAAAGTATTGACGAGATGTTAACAAAGTGGAGTAAAATTTTATTTTTAGTATTTCTGGGAATTTATTTATCGAGTAGAAGTTTTTACCAATACTTTGTATTTGATATGTTGGTGCAATATTCTGTTTATGCACTAATTATTGCTTTTTTCTTGTGTTTGATTTACAATTATTCGATTCGTAAACAAGAAAAGAAAAATATTTTGTGGTTGATTCCACTCGTTGCTATTCCGATTATTACGTACAAAAATTTAGGAAATTTCTATTTTGGAGAAAATGCGAGAGGTGAGCAATCTAATTTCAAGATTATTTCGATTAATATTTTTTCTCAGAATGATGAATTTCAGCATCTACAAAAATATTTAGGTACAGAAACTGCTGATGTTATCGTTTTGCAAGAACTAACTCCATCTTGGCAAAAAAATGTAGAATTTATAAGAAAAGAGTATCCATATTATAAAGAAGAAGTTAGAAGTAACAATTTCGGAATTGCCATTTATTCTAAAATACCATTTAAAAAAGTGTCTACAAAAAATTACATTGATGAGATGCATCCCTCTATTTTAGCGGAAATTTCTGTAGACGGTAAGTCTGTTAGTATTTTAGCGACACATCCAGTTCCGCCATTACCAAATCAGGCTCGTTTTGAAAGACGAAATAAACAATACGAATTAATGAAGCAGGAAATAGATGCTTTACCGAATGAAAATATCATTTTAGTTGGCGATTTGAATTCAACAGTTTATTCTCCGAACTTCAAATTGGTGCAATCGGATAAAATGAAAGATGCTCGTTCTGGTTTTGGATTGAATAATTCTTGGAATGCTTTTATTCCAATTTTCCGCACAAATATCGACCAATGTTGGGTTTCGAAAAAAATAAAAGTGACCAATTTTTATCGTGGAGATGATATAAAATCAGATCATTTTCCGATTGTTGCAGAACTGAAAATAGATTAAGAATTTGGGTTAATTTTTAAATTTCAAAAAAAAGATTACCTTTGAAGTTCAATCGAAAGGGGTGCTTCTTTACAAGAGGCTGAGATTATACCCAAAGAACCTGGGCAGGTAATGCTGCTAAGGGAACTGGTACTTCACCAAATTACATTCGCGCGTAAATTATAAAAGTGTAAGATGGCTCCTTTCATAATATTTTTTAAAATTAATTATGAAAAGGTCGATTTTTTTATTGTCATTATTTGGTGCATCTATTCTTTATGCACAAGAAAAAGATTCTATTCAAAAAGAAGAAATTCAATTAGGAGAAGTTTCAATTGTCGAAAAACTTCCGATTACAGTTGAAAAGGTAACTGATAAAATGTTACAAAAGAAGAATTTGGGACAAGATGTTCCAAATTTGTTAAATTCTGCTACGTCTGTTTCTATAACTTCTGATACAGGAACAGGAATTGGTTATTCGTCTATCAAAATTCGTGGACTTAATGAACAATCAATCAACGTTACATTAAATGGAATTCCGCTTAATAATCCTGAATCTCAAGGTGTTTTTTGGGTGAATATGCCAGATTTGGCTTCATCTACAAGCTCTATGATAATTCAGAGAGGAGTTGGAACTTCATCAAACGGAATGGCTTCTTTTGGAGCAAGTGTTAATATCGAATCTCAAAATCCGTCTACCGTTCCTTTTGCAGAAGCAAATGTTTCTTTCGGAAATTATAAAACACAAAAATATACAGTTCAGGCTGGTACGGGAAAAATACTAAATAATAAATTGAGTATTGATGGACGTTTTTCTAAGATAAATTCGGATGGATATGTAGACAGATCTTGGTCAGATTTAATCTCTTATGATTTTACAGCTCTATATGAATTGAATGAAAAAACAAAGTTTAGATTTCAGAATATGTTTGGAAAAGAACAAACGTATCAGGCATGGAGTGGTGTAGATGCTGAAACTTTAAAAAATGATAGAACATATAATTTTGAAGGAGAAATTTTAGACGAAAATGGAAAGGTTGAAGGTTTTTATAAAAATCACACTGATAATTACCGTCAAAATCATTATTTTCTTTCGTGGTTACAAGATTTTGGGAATAATTGGAAATCAAATTTAACAGTTCATTACACAAAAGGTAAAGGTTATTACGAGAGCTATAAAAATAATCGCAGTTTGAAACGTTATAAATTGGATTATTTAACTTCAGAAAAAAGAAATTTAATTAATCGTGAATATCTTGATAATGATTTTTATGGTTTTAATCTTGAAGTTGAAAATCAAAAATTAAACGATTTTAAAGTATTTTTCGGATTATCTGCAAACGAATATGATGGCGATCATTATGGAAATGTCTTATGGGTAAAAGGCACAGGTTTTAAGGATAAAGATTTCAAATATTACAACAATCGTTCTGTGAAAAAGCAATTGGCTGCTTATGCGAAAGTATTGTATCAATTGAATAAATTTGAATTGTTTGGTGATTTGCAATATCGTTATGTTGATTATGATGCGAAATATTTACCAAATGGAAAAAATGATGAGGAAGATTTCAGACCATTTTCGGATACATTCAATTTTGTGAATCCAAAAGCTGGAATAAATTTTAAAATCAATTCTTCAAATGTATTGTATGCTTCGTACGGAATTTCTCAACGTGAACCTTTGCGTATTGATTATGCAGGTTTGAATGATAAAGATAAAAAACCAAAAGCCGAATTTTTACAAGATTACGAATTGGGTTACAGAAAAAGTGGTCGTCTTGCTTTGAGTGCGAATTTGTATTATATGGATTACCGTGATCAATTGGTGCCAACTGGAGAATTGAATGATGTAGGAAGTCGAAAAAGAATTAATTCAGGAAAAAGTTTTAGACGAGGAGTCGAATTTGATGCAAACTATAAGATTATTCCAAATCGTTTGAATGTTTTTGGAAATATTACGTTTAGCGAAAACAAACATAATAATTACAAAGAGGAAGTTTGGGATGTTGATGGAAGTTCTTCTGTAAAAGAATACGGAAAGACAAAAATTGCGCTTTCACCAGATGTGATTTCTGCTTTCGGTTTTGAAGCTGTTCCTTTCAAAAATGTATTGATTAATTTGACGAATAATTATGTTGGTGAACAATATTTATCAAATACAGAACCAGCAGATGGAAAATTAGATAGTTATTTAGTTTCGGATCTTTTGATTCGATATTCGCCAAAAGTAAAAGGAATTAAAAACCTTGAATTTTCGTTCTTGATTAATAATTTATTTGATGTAGAATACGAATCAAACGGTTATTATTATGGAGGAGGATATTATTTTCCACAAGCCGGAATTAATGTTTTGGGTGGAGTTGGAATTCGTTTATAAAAAGCTAAAAGCTCGAGAAATTCTCGAGCTTTTTTTATTGTTCAATATAATCAAGAGGAATATGCCAAATTTCGGTTTTATTTTTTTCTCGAAAGAAATCCAAATGTCCAATTTCATCCAACCCATATTCTTTTGGAACGATATTCAAACGTTTTTTCTTCGCATTTTTCAAAACTAATTTCCCAAATAAATCTACAGATTTTGGTGTTGCCATAAAATCATCATCCAAACTAATGATTAAAACAGGTTTTGTAATTTCATCATACAAATTTTGCGTTTCATCAGCGTAACCTAGAATTGAAGTTTCATTCAGAATTAGTTTTCGCCAATCTTTTGCGATCCCGATTGGAATTGGTTCGCCCATTCCAACTTTTTGAGAAGGAAAAAAACCGTAAAAAGCAGATAAAACAGGAATCGCAATGCGAAAAAAGAAATTCACTTTAGTTTTATCTTTTTGATGAAAATTTTTGATATAGCCATATTGAGAACCAATCGTTACAATTTTATCATAAACTTTGTAAGCGCGTGTCAAACCAATCATAATTCCACCGATACTATGACCAATTAAGAATTTTTCGTGATTGGGATAAAATTCTTCGATATATTGTGTTAAACTTAAAAAATCTTTGTCGGCCCAATCTGTAAAATGCGCTTTAAAATCTTTTAATTTTTTGGGTTTAGAATCGCCGATTCCGCGATAATCATACGTAAAAACCAAATATCCCTTATTAGCTAAATACGTTGCATATTTGGCATAAAAAGTTTGTTTAACACCAATTGCAGACGAAATGACAATGATTTTTTTGGTTGCATTGTTTTCGCCAAAAGAGGTTATGGCAATTGGATATTTGTCGGAAGTTTCTAGTATGAATTTTTTCATTCTTTTTATTTGATAAGGTAAAAAATATACCTTTACAAGGTAAATCAATCTTATGAAAAAAATTATTTTAATTCTATTAATCTTATTCTCTTCAAAAATGTTTTCTCAACAATTAAAACCTGATAATGTGATTGGTTTTTGGAAGTTACAAGAATCAGGCTTTTATGAAAATGGCAAAAAAGTGTCTAAAGAATTTGATGATTGTCGGTTAATGAGAAATTATACAATTTGGGATAATGGATATGCTATTTATAACTATGTAGAAGGAAGTAATGGCAATTGTTTTCCTAGTGAGCCTCGATTAACATTGTGGCGAATTGTTGATAATAGAATTCAATTTTACATTGATGATTATATTTTTGAGGATAGAATTGTGAAAATTAATCAAGATAAAACGATAACTTTTGAAACATATATTGATAAAAAAATTGTAGATTCTGATAAGGAATTCGAGAAAATAGCAAATACAATCAGTTATGATATTTTACGTAAACAATAAATAAAGAAAATAAGTTTTCAGGTTTATTTTTTATATTCACTTTACGTCATTCAAAATCTTTATTTTTACCACATAATTATTGAACCGAATGAAAAATATATTCAGCCTATTTTTAGCATCAATTTTATTGCTTTCAGCTTTTTCGTGCAAAGAAGACGATTCGTTGGCAATATCGCAAGATCAATTGTTGCGATCTGGAAAATGGCAATTGAAAGAAATTAGAAAAACGAAAGGGAATATAACGGAAACAGACAAGTTGTTGGCTTGTGAACGACAATCTACATTAGATTTTTCGGATGTTACGAATTATAATTCTAACATGTATAAGACCGAAAAAGGAAATTGTGTACAAGAACAAACGATAGGAACGTATGTGTATAATACGTCTAAAACAAAACGTTTGTTGACAATGGAAACAAAAGATACAACGTACAATTATTATGTGAAGCAGTTAGATCCAAAATATTTGATTTTGCAAGATACGTTGAGTAAAATAGATACGATAAAGCTTCGTTTGCAAGTTTTTGAAATTGTAAAATAATAAAGAAAAATACCTTCCATCTTGGAAGGTATTTTTTATTCGAACATTTTTCGTGTAATAAAATCTTTGTCTAAACTCCAAGCGCGTGCAGGAGAATATTCACGTCCATAATAAATGATTTGAATATGTAATTTGTTCCACAACTCTTTTGGAAAGATTTTCTTCGCATCTTTTTCTGTTTCCTCAACATTTTTACCTTTTGTCAATTTCCATAATTTCATCAAACGATGAATATGTGTGTCGACAGGAAAAGCAGGATGACCAAACCATTGAGACATCACTACCGAAGCGGTTTTGTGTCCAACGCCAGGTAATTCTTCTAATTCTTCAAAACCTTCTGGAACTTCGCCATCGTATTTCTCGATTAAAATTTCGGACAACCGTTTGATATTTTTGGCTTTTGTGTTTGATAAACCAATTTCGCGGATATAATATTTTATTTCATCTACTTCTAATAACGACATTGCTTTTGCGTTAGCAGCTTTCGCAAATAATTCGGGTGTTACTTGATTCACTTTTTTATCTGTTGTTTGGGCAGATAATAAAACGGCGATCAATAATGTAAAAGCATCTTGATGGTCTAATGGAATTGGTGGAACTGGATATAATTTTTCCAATTCATCAATCACAAATTGGATACGCTCTTTCTTTAACATCATAAGTTCTGAAACTTTTTGTGTAAAAATAATGAAACATCTTTAATTATGTTTTAAATAATCAGCCACAAGCGTTCTTACAAAAAAATAAAAGTAAATATTTAGCGACTTATTTTGGCGTTATATAACATTACATTTGTAGTATAAATAAAAGATTAATTAGTTAAATCAGTTACGATTCAAGATTTAATCATTATTTTTACGAGAAGTTCTAAAGACAAATCAAGATGTTAAAAATAGGAGATAAAGTTCCAGATTTTAAAGGAATTGATCAAGATGGAAACGAAGTTTCATACCAAGATTTTGCAGGAAAAAAATTAGTCGTTTTCTTTTATCCAAAAGCAAGTACGCCAGGTTGTACAGCCGAAGTATGTGATTTACGCGATAACGAAAATGCGTTGAAGACACAAGGTTATCATTTGGTTGGAGTAAGTGCAGATTCTGTGAAAAGACAAAAGAATTTTGCTGAGAAAAACAAATTACGTTTTCCTTTGCTTGCAGATGAAAATCATGAAATTCTGAATGCTTTCGGTGTTTGGGGACCAAAGAAATTTATGGGACGCGAATTTGATGGAATTCATCGTGCAACTTTCATTATTGATGAAAAAGGAATGATTACGGATGTAATTGAAAAAGTGAAAACAAAAGAACACGCAAAACAAATTTTAGAAAAATAAAAAATAATATAATGAGCGATTTAGACAATAAAAAGAAAGCGTTACAGCTAATCTTAGATAAGATGGACAAAGCTTACGGGAAAGGGACTGTAATGCGTATGGGAGATTCGGCTGTTGATGATAAAATAGAAGTAATTCCTTCTGGATCTTTGGGATTAGATTTAGCGTTAGGAGTAGGAGGTTATCCTCGTGGACGTGTTATTGAAATCTATGGACCAGAATCTTCTGGTAAAACAACATTGACATTACACGCTATTGCTGAAGCTCAAAAAGCTGGTGGTATCGCTGCTTTTATTGATGCTGAGCATGCATTTGACCGTTATTATGCAGCGAAATTGGGTGTTGATGTAGAAAACTTAATTATTTCTCAACCAGATAATGGTGAGCAAGCATTAGAAATTGCAGATAACTTAATTCGTTCGGGAGCGATAGATATTATCGTAATTGACTCTGTTGCGGCACTTACTCCAAAAGCGGAGATTGAAGGTGAAATGGGAGATTCTCGTATGGGATTACAAGCGCGTTTGATGTCTCAAGCTTTACGTAAATTGACAGGAACAATTAATAAAACGAAATGTACAGCGATTTTCATTAATCAATTACGTGAAAAGATTGGGGTAATGTTCGGAAATCCAGAAACAACAACTGGTGGTAACGCCTTAAAATTCTATGCATCTGTACGTTTGGATATCCGTCGTTCTACTCAAATCAAAAATGGAGATGAGGTAATCGGAAATCACTCGAAAGTAAAAGTGGTTAAAAATAAAGTTGCTCCTCCATTCCGTCAAGCAGAATTTGATATTATGTATGGTGAAGGAATTTCTAAAGTTGGAGAAATTTTGGATATGGGTGTTGAGAAAGGAATTGTAAACAAATCTGGTTCTTGGTATTCATACAACGATAGCAAATTAGGACAAGGTCGCGATGCTGTAAAAGAAGTATTGAAAGATAATCCTGAATTGGCAGAAGAAATTGAAGCTAAAATTGTCGCATTAATCAAAGGTGAGCCAGTAGATGGAAAACCATCAGTTGATAATCCAGCTGACGAAGCAGAATTATTTGCTGAAGATTAATTCGAAAGAATTTTTATATAATGATAAAAACCTCTCAATTTTGAGAGGTTTTTTTGTTATTTTGTATAATTAATAAAAAAGGCGTCCTCATCTCCAAATGAAATTCTTAAACTATTTTTTGTTAATATTTCGATATTTTCTATTTCAGTATCATTAGTGTTATTTTCTGTTAAGGTAATTCGTTTGTTTTTTAAACTCCATTTTCCTTCAGACGGGCTATGATAACAAGGGTCATTTCCTCCTCCTTCATAAAAATCATTATAATAAGTAAAATTTTTATTAAAAGTTATACTTGTTTTAGAATCACATTCATTGTATTCTTCAATTATTTCTTTTCCATTCAAATAATATCCAGAGTTTTTAATCTGCCATTTACCAATTAATAATTCTTCATGCGATTCTACATTAGAATCATCATCGTTATTACAAGATGCGAAAAATGTAGTCGCTGAAAGTGTAGCAAATAATAATAGTTTTTTCATAAGTTATTTTTTTGATTGGCAATAATATGAAAAATGATATTAATTAAACGTTTTTAAGTATTTATAATAAAAAAAACACTTCTGTAGAAGTGGTTTGTCATGTTGAATTTATTTCAACATTGTATACTGTTTATGATGAGAATCTGAAACGAGTTCAGAATATTCATATTTATTATTTAAATAGTAAAACTTTTAATAATAAAAAAAGACAATCAAATTGATTATCTTTTTTGCTCCTCCTCTTGGGCTCGAACCAAGGACCCTCTGATTAACAGTCAGATGCTCTAACCAACTGAGCTAAGGAGGAAAATCCGATATTTTAAAATTTTATTTTTAAGTCTTTGTTTGACATTTCACTAAAAAAGCTCCTCCTCTTGGGCTCGAACCAAGGACCCTCTGATTAACAGTCAGATGCTCTAACCAACTGAGCTAAGGAGGAATGTTGCTTAATTGTGGGTGCAAATATAGAAGTATTTTTTACACCCACAAAAAATATTTTAAATTTTATTTAAAAATCATATTCACAATATCGTTTCCGAAGATGAATACCATTAATCCTAAGATAATTACAACGCCAACCATTTGTGCTTTTTCTAAAACTTTTTCACTTGGTTTTTTACCTGTGATCATTTCATAGATGGCAAAAACAGCATGTCCACCGTCCAAACCTGGAATTGGTAATAAGTTAATAAATGCTAACCAAGCAGAAATCATTGCCGTAAATGACCAGAAAAATAACCAGTTCCATTCTTTTGGCATTTGTTTTACCATTCCAATTGGTCCAGCAACTTGCTTACGACCGTCTTTTACTTGGAACAATGTCCCAATTCCACGAACTTGCGTTGCAATCGCTTCAAATGGCTCTACAATTCCTTTTGCGATTCCTTCACCAATTGTATAATCTTCCTTAGAAATTAATGAATCTAAATATGCTGTTGATCTTAGGAATCCAATGCTTCCATCTTTATCTACATTTACCATCAACTCTACAGGCTCGCCTTTTCTTTCAACACTTAAAGAAACTGTTTTTCCTTTGTATTCTTTTAATTTATTTGTTAAATCTGAAAATAGAGGTGTTGTGAAACCATCAATAGCAATTACTTTATCATCTTTTAATAAACCTGCTTTTTGTGCTGCACTATTCTCAACAACAGAATCCACAACGGTTGGCATTTGAGGAATAAAGAAAGCGCCTTTAGCGTTTAAAATTTCAGTTCTGAAATCTTCTGTAATTGGTAAAGAAACTTCTTTTCCTTGACGTTTTACATCTAAAGTTTCACCACCCAACAAGGCTTCTTTTCCTATTTCATTTAATGCTTGATATTTAACACCATTTACACCAACTGGAATATCACCTTTTTGCAAGCCGAATTTAGTTTGCGTTGCATTCGCTTCGATTCCATATTGCATTTTGTTTACATCAACAAAGCTTTTTCCTTGAGAAATGAATAAAATAGTATAAATAATCATCGCTAAAATGATATTTACAATAATACCTCCTAACATGATGATTAATCGTTGCCAAGCTGGTTTTACACGGAATTCCCACGGTTTTGGCTCTTGTTTCATTTGTTCCAAATCCATGCTTTCGTCAATCATTCCCGAAAGTTTTACGTATCCTCCAAGAGGCAACCAACCGATACCGTAAACAGTATCACCAATTTTCTTTTTCCAAATGGCAAATTTCACATCGAAAAAACAAAAGAAACGTTCAACACGAACGCCAAACCATCGCGCTGTTACATAATGTCCTAGTTCGTGCAACATTACTAAAAGCATCAAACTAAGCATTAAGGTAGCTATCTGTATTAACATATTGTTTTAAATTTATTTATGTTCTAATTTTATTAAACGATTACAAAATTAATCGAATTTATTTATCAAAGCGGTTTATTTTTTCCATTCTAAGGTTTCTAACAATTTTTTTACATCTTTTTTGATGTAATCAACTGCTGGAGCTAAAGAATCGGGTTTTGGTTGAGTTTTGAAATAAACCGAACCTGCTAAAAAATTCTTTACACTATCCGTCGCATGAAACTGAATATTAATCGCTGATTCTCCTCCTAATTCATACATAGTACCAAAAACCTTTTTTTCTGGAAAAGAAAATTCTTGTGGCGAGATAAAACTGGCTTTAACCGTCTGTTCTTGCACAAAACTCTCACTTTCTTTTATTTGAACGATTAAATCTTGTGGAGACTGAACTGGAAAATATGTCAGGTAAATTGTCGCTTTCATTCGTGGATAAACAATATTGAAAGAGTTTGGTTTTTTGCCCACTACGACCTTTCCAAAGTTTGAATATTGGAAAGTATAAGGTACATTTTCTTTGAAAGACAGATAAGTTTGTTGCGGATATTCGAGGCGAACTTGTCCTAAAGGTTTGGCAACTTCCTCGCTTTTATTGCACGACACAAAAAAAATAGCACTACTACATAATGCTATTATAGTTTTAAAATTCATTGTATAACGTAAAACGTTAAATTTTGTAAAATTCATTTAATTTTTTAATTTCTAAAAAGGCAAATCGTCTTCTCCTTCATCTATAAAAGGTGGCTCGACAACTGTTGTGTTTTGTTGACTTTGCTGAACTTTGTTCTGATCATTTTGCATGGCTTGACGTTGTTCATTGTCAATTTTTGGTGTCAAAAACTCGATTGAATTTGCTACGATCTCTGTTGTATAACGCGTTTGTCCGTTATCGTCCCATTTGCGTGTTTTGATGCGTCCTTCAACAAAAACTTTATCTCCTTTTTTCAGATAACGATCACATAATTCTGCCAATTTATTGCGTGTCACAATATTGTGCCATTCTGTTTCTGTAATTCGTTCTCCTGTTCTCGAAATGTAAGATTCTGTCGTTGCAATAGGAAATCGTCCAATACAATTTTGTTCATCGAAATGATGCAATTTTACATCATCACCCAAATTTCCGATCAAAAGTACTTTATTCGTTGTTCCATTCATAGTTGTAATAGGTTTTTAGTGGCTTGTTACTTACAAAGTTAATCCAAATAATGTTTATTTATAAATTTTTCTATTGGTTTTGGCAGCGGATAATGTTCGAGATCATTTAAAGCAATCATTTCAAAATCATTTTCGGCTTTCAAATTTGTTATATCTATTAAAGATACATTTAATTTCCAATATTTTATAAATAAATTTTGATGCGACAAAATATGTTTCTCCTCTTCGATAAAAGTTAGATTATTTTCAAGATTTTGATCTAAAATCCAACCTTTATCCAACAAGTCAGTTTCGGTTTCTATTTTTGGAAAAGTGAATAAATTTTTCCAAACATCATTTCCAATTCGTTTAGACAAGGCAATTTTATCTTCATTTTCGATGAGAATAAAATGTAAAAAACGATTCGAAACTTTTGTCTTTTTCAATTTTATAGGCAATTCGTTGACTTTATTTAATCGAAGCGCTTCACAAGACTCATTAAGTGGACAAATTTCACACTTTGGCTGTTTTGGTGTACAAATTGTTGCACCCAAATCCATTACCGCCTGATTAAAATCACCTGGACGTTTTTTATCAATGATTTCTAAACCCAAATCCCAGAAAATCTTCTTTGTTTTTGGCGAACTTATATCATCTGTAATATTAAAATATCGCGCAAAAACTCGAAACATATTTCCGTCTACAGCAGGTACATTTTCATTATATACAATAGATGCAATTGCAGCTGCAGTGTAATCTCCTACGCCTTTTAGCTTTTTTAAATCTTTGAAATTATTCGGAAATTGTCCATTTAACTCATCAGCAATCGTCTTTGCCGTGAAGTGTAAATTTCTGGCACGGGAATAATAACCCAGTCCTTGCCAGAGTTTTAGGACTTTTTGTTCGTCGGCGTTTGCCAAATCGAAAATAGTCTCAAATTCTTGTATGAAATTATTGTAAAATTTCATACCTTGGTCAACCCTTGTTTGTTGGAGAATAATTTCCGACAACCAAATGTGAAATGGGTCTTTTGTATGACGCCAAGGTAAATCTCGTTTATTTTTGTCAAAATATGACAAAATCAGATAGTTGAAGTTCATAAAAACTGAAAAAATCTTTTTTTGTTGGGATACTATCGTTATATTTGCACCCGCTTTCAAATTTAAGAATAATAAGAGGAATTATGACAAAGGCAGAAATAGTAAATAACATTTCAGGTAAATTAGGACTTGAAAAGAGCGATACTCAAAGGGTGGTAGAATCGTTTATGGAGGAGGTGATTAAATCATTAGTAGAAGGAGAAAATGTATACTTAAGAGGATTTGGTTCTTTTACTATTAAAACTAGAGCTGAAAAAACAGGTAGAAACATTACAAAAGGTACTTCTATCATTATCCCAGCACACAACGTTCCTACATTTAAACCAGCTAAAACTTTCATCGAAGATGTAAAGACTAGCGAAGCAAACGTAATCAAATAACAATAAAATAATTGTATCATGCCAAGCGGAAAAAAACGTAAAAGACATAAGGTAGCGACGCACAAACGCAAAAAACGTCGTCGTCTTAACAGACACAAAAAGAAAAAATAATTAGTAGCTAAGCTATTAATAATTTAGTCTTTTTACAAGATAGCACTTTTCAATGGAAATTTTGGAAAGTGCTTTTATCATTTTTAAAAACATAATTTTTTGATGAGTAAAGAATTAGTAATTTCAGCCTTAGCTGATCAAGTACGCATCGCAGTTTTAGATGAAGGCCGATTGATGGAATTTCATCAAGATACTGCAAATGATGGGTTTGCAGTTGGCGATATTTACTTGGGAAAAATCAAAAAATTAGCTCCTAGTTTAAATGCAACCTTTGTTGACATTGGTTATTCGAAAGATGCATTTTTACATTATCATGACTTAGGTCCACAAATACGTTCTTCTAACTCTTACAATAAAATTGTAGCGAACGGAACGTACAAAACCGAAAAATTGAAAAACTTCCGTATGGAAGCACCAATTGATAAAGATGGTCAGATTACTGATATTTTTGCACCTGGTGATTCTGTGTTGGTTCAGATAACAAAAGAGCCAATCCATACGAAAGGACCAAGAATTACATCCGAAATTTCAATTGCAGGTCGTTATTTAGTTTTAGTTCCGTTTTCGGAGCGAGTTTCGATTTCTCAAAAAATCAAACAAAGACCAGAACGCGATCGTTTAATTAAAATTTTAGATGGATTAACACCAGAAGGCTTTGGTGTAATCATCAGAACTGTAGCAGAAGACAAAAATGCTGAAGAATTACAAGCAGATTTAGCTTATTTATTGAATAAATGGACGCAAATCTTCAAGAATCTTCAGAAAAAGAAAGCCCCAGCTAAAATACTTAGCGAGATGGACAGAGCTTCTTCTATTTTGAGAGATAATTTTAACAATGATTTTGTTAAAATCTCTGTTGATGATGACCAATTAGCAGATGAAATGCGTGAGTATTTGGAAGTTATTGCACCAGATAAAATTAATTTGGTAAAAGAATATGACGATCCATTTGTTCCGATTTTTGAAAAGTTTAATGTCGAAAGACAAATAAAACAAGCTTTTGGTAAAACGGTAACTATTCCACAATCTAAAGGCGCTTACCTTGTGATTGAACATACAGAAGCGTTACATGTAATTGATGTGAATTCGGGGAATATTTCGCGAAATTCTAAAAATCAAGAAGATTCAGCTTTTGCGGTTAACAAAATTGCTGCTTCTGAGATTGCACGTCAGTTGCGTTTACGTGATATGGGAGGAATTGTTGTGGTCGATTTTATTGACATGACAGATGCAGAACATAAAAAAGAATTGTTTGAGCATTTGCGAGCTGAAATGGCGAAAGATAAAGCAAAACATAAGATTTTGCCACCAAGTAAATTTGGATTGATTCAGATAACAAGACAACGTGTTCGCCCAGAAGTGAACTTTATAACAACTGAAGAAAATCCGAACCAAGAATCGAATGAAGTTGAAGCACCTATCGTTACAATTGATAAAATTGAACAAGTGCTCTTGAATATCCTTGATAGAAAAGATAAGGATTTACGAAAAATGTCGTTGCACGTGCATCCTTTCGTAGCTGCTTATTTACAACATGGATTGCCAAGCATTCAGATGAAATGGTTTTTTAAGCATAAAAAGTGGATTAAGATTGTACCAAGAGATGCGTACAAATACTTACAATTTAATTTCTTGGACAAAGATCATAATACACTTTACAACGAATCAAATTAAGAAAAACCTCGCAATTGCGAGGTTTTTTGTTTTATATTCGTTACACAACAAAATACTATGAAAAAAATATTCCGAATTCTTCTCAAAACTTTAGAAGCTTTAGTTTTACTAATTGTGGTGTATTTACTTGCAGTAGTTTTGCTGCCATTAATTCCAGTAAACAAACAAAAAGAGAAGTCTAATGATCAAATCACAGCGTATATTTTGACAAATGGCGTACATACGGATATTGTGGTTCCAGTAAAATCTGAAACGATTGATTGGTCTACTTTTGTGCCTTTTTCGCATACAAAATCGAAAAAAGAATACAAATATATTGCCTTTGGTTGGGGAGATAAAGGCTTTTATTTGGATACACCAGAATGGAAAGATCTTAAATTTTCTACAGCTTTCAACGCTGCATTTTGGTTAGGAGATTCGGCGATGCATACTACTTTTTATGATAATATGACGATAGATGACGATTGTAAAAGAGTTGATTTGAGTGTAGAAGAGTATCAAAAATTAATTGTTTACATCAAGCAATCATTTGATTTGGATCAAAATAACAAAGTCGAATTAATAAAAACAGATGCTGTTTATGGAGATAGTGATTCGTTTTACGAAGCAAAAAGAAGTTATAGCTTATTTTTTACGTGTAATACGTGGGCTGCAAGCGCGTTAAAAGCAGCAAATAAAGAAGGATCATTGTGGACGGCAACACAACAAGGAATTTTTCGTCATTATGAATAAATTTTTTTAAATTATTTCTAATTCATTTTCAAAGAGTTGCCTATTAATGCGACTTGTAGAACGAAAAAAAATACTTTTAAGATTTGGAAGTAATAAAATTTGCTCTATATTTGCAACACAATATCGATAACGATACTCCTCCTTAGCTCAGTTGGTTAGAGCATCTGACTGTTAATCAGAGGGTCCTTGGTTCGAGCCCAAGAGGAGGAGCAAAAAAGACAATCAATTTGATTGTCTTTTTTTATTTCACAAATATTTAACATTTCCTCACACAACCATTCACCTAACTTTTGCATCTTACTAATAGAAAAACAAATAAAATCAGATTAGTATGAAATTTAGAAAAGTATTTAGCGTTTTAGCATTATTAATGGTTATGGTAACATTCGCACAAAAAAATATGAAAATAGATTATTCAATGTATCCAAAAGCAAAAGATGGATATGAACAGAAAATTATCACTTTAAAACCACAAGCCAATGAAGAAAACTATTTAGTTGAAATATTTGCTGGGAAAAAAACAAAGGTTGATTCTTGTAATCAATTTTTCTTAAGTGGAAATTTTGATCAAAAAACTGTTGATGGTTGGGGTTATGATTATTTTAATTTCGAAACTGATGGAAATATAGCAGGAACTTTAATGGGATGTTTTGACAATAAATCTGTCGAAAAAATTGTACATGCTCAATCTTTGCAGACGCGTTACAATAGCAAATTACCAATCGTAGTTTACGTACCAAAAGGCTATACTTTAGAATATAGAATTTGGAAAGCAGATGAAAAACTTAACATAGTTAAGTAATATTTATAGTTGTTAATTGAAAAAGCTCGAGAAATTCTCGAGCTTTTATATTTTAATGAAATACCAATTGCGTAATCGTGTAAATAACCAAACCAACAAGTCCACCAACCAGCGTCCCGTTAATCCGAATAAATTGCAAATCTTTTCCAACTTCCAATTCTAGCTTTTCGCTCAATTCTTTTCCTTCCCATTTATCAACCGTATTACTAATCAAGCTTTCCATTTCTTTGACATTTCGTAAAATCATACGGTAAATAAAATGACGCACCCAACCATTAATTTTATCAATCATTTCTTGGTTATCGTTCAAATTTTCGGTTAACTTTTTAATGTTTTTCTTAATGTAAACTTGCATTGCAGAATTTTCATCATCAAAACTTTCGGTCAGATTTTGTTTAATCGCCAACCACAAATCCAAAGCATAATCATTCAATCGTTCTTTTGTGATAAAATCATCTCGAAGCGATTCTAACCTAAATTTCCAATCGGGAGATTCTTTTATATTCTGAATATTTTCTCGGATAATTCGTTCGATATTATGACGAACTGGATGTTCTTTATCTTCTTCAACCTCATCCAAAAAACTCACCACGCCTTCTACTACTCCTTTCGATATTTTTTTACCAGCAAAAAATGAAATCACAGGATGTTTTTCGTTTAATTTATCTTTAATAATCAAATCACTTTCTAAGATATATTCTTTCGCTTTTGGAATAATTGCTTCTAAAATTTCGTTGTGTTTTTCCTTTTCTAAAATATACTCTAAACTTGATGATACTAATTCAGGTAAATCAAACTGTTTTAAAATTTCATCACCTTTCAAGGTTATAAAATCAACGACATCTTTATCATCTAAGTCTTTGACAATTTTCTTGGAGAAATTAATCAACTCTTCTTGCAACATTTCTTGATTAGCAGGTTTATTCAACCAATCTGCTGCATATTTTACAACTTCTAATTTCTCGATATATGGACGAATTGTAGATGGCGTCAAAAAATTCTCAGTTACAAACTGTCCTAAATTATCTCCGATTGCATTTTTACTATTTTCGATCAGATTTGTATGCGGAATTTTAAGTCCAAGCGGATATTTGAACAAAGCTGTAACCGCAAACCAATCGGCAAGCGCACCAACCATCGCTGCTTCGGCAAATGCTTCCACATATCCGATCCATTTCACAGGTGAATGTTGACTTAGATAAACCATCAAAAAGTAAATAAAAGCCATCAAAATGAATAATCCTGTCGCAATAGCTTTATGTTTTTTGAGGTTTTGTATTTTCTGAAGTTCCGTCATAAAAGTGTTTTGAAAATTTGTTGCAAAAATTTAGCCAATCAAAAAAGCGGAGAATTCTCCGCTCAAATTTTTGTGTTTTTGATTTATTTACTTTCCTGAAAAACCAATAATGCAACATTTGCACTCGATAATAATCGTTGGCTATGATTGATTGTAAATAATCTTTCGAAAGACGATAATTCACGGTGAACAACACCTAAAACATCGATGTTGTTTTTTGTACAATAATTGATTAAACCATCTTCTACATCTTTACTCGGTTCAATTGTAATCATCGCTTCAGGATATTCTTCTTCCCATTCTTTTTTCACGCTTAACATTTGTGGAGTAATCGATTTATCATCAACATGTACAATGTTCAACAATTTATCGTAACGTTTTGTCACTTCTTCCATTTGCGATAAAGCTTTTGCTTCTTTTTGATTGAACAATGTAGCGTAAGCAAAATTTCTTTCTTCTTTAAATTTTACATTATTTGGAACAACCAACACAGGTGCAGGCGAATTGTTAATGACATTTACCGTGTTAGAACCAAAAAACTTTTTGCCTAAACTATTTTGTCCATTCGTTCCCATCACCACGTATTGTATATCTTCTTTGTTGATAATATCCAAAATCATCAACAACAAATCGCCAACAACCAAAGAACTCTCTATTTTAACGTGTTCAAGATTATTTTCTTTTGCAATATTCTTAAGTTTATTGATATAATTTTCGAAATTTTCTTCTGTAACTTCAAGATAATTTTTAAGATTTGATTGTACCGAGACTAACTTAATATTAGTTTTGAGAACTTTTGCAAGGTTTAACGCATACAAAAAAGCATTGTTCGCTGTTTCCGAAAAATCGGTTGGAAATAATATTTTAGCCATAATAATTAAATTCTAGAATAGATTGTTCTATAAATTTACAACTAAAATTTAGGTAAAGCCACAAAAAAAGTCTTGATTTCTCAAGACTTATCTATTTTTTAACCGTTTTTAATAACCAAAACGACGCAAATCATTCTCTTTGCTTCTCCAGTCTTTTCGCACTTTCACGAAAAGTTTCAAGAATACTTTTTTATCAAAGAATTTCTCTAACTCTTCTCTTGCTTCTTTTCCTACTTTCGATAAAGACTCTCCTTTATGTCCAATAATAATTCCTTTCTGAGAGTCACGCTCAACAAAAATTTCAGCTTCGATAGAAATTAAATTCAAATCTTCTTTGAAACGTTCTGTAACTACCTCAACAGAATATGGAATCTCTTTTTGATAGTTTAATAAAATCTTTTCGCGAATTACTTCATTTACAATAAAACGCTCCGAACGGTCTGTTAATTGATCTTCTGGATAATATTGCGGACCTTCTGGAATAATTGCTTTGATCTTATTAATCAACAAATCTACATTCACGTTTTCTTTTGCCGAAATAGGTAAAATCTCTGCTTTTGGTAATAATTCGTGCCAATATTCTACTGCTTCATTTAATCGATCTGGCGTAGCTGTATCAATTTTATTCAATAATAAAATAATTGGTGTAGATGTTTTTTGCAGACGTTCGAAAACTTGTTCATTTTTCAATCGTTTTTCTCCAATTTCTACAACATAAAGAATCACATCAGCATCCACCAACGATTCATTTACTGCATCCATCATTTTTGTTTGCAGTTCATAAGCAGGATCCAAAACACCAGGCGTATCCGAAAATACAATCTGATAATCTTCTCCCGTTAAAATACCTTTGATACGATGACGTGTAGTTTGCGCTTTGTGTGTTGCGATAACCAAACGCTCTTTCATCAACATATTCATCAAAGTAGATTTTCCAACATTTGGATTTCCTATGATATTTACAAAACCGGATTTAAATTTCTTTTCGTCTGACATTCTACAAATTTAGTGATTTTTATAATATTATTTCAGATTAATATGTTGAAGAAAAGATTAATATTCTAATGAAATTTTAATTTCATAAAATTGATTTTGGTCTGTATTTTGAATAATTCTAATTAAGTTCAAAAAAATATGACGAAAGTTATGGTTTATTGAAAAATATGATTAATTTCATACATGTGTTATGGAAGATTAAATTAACCAAAATTTAAAAAAATGATGAAAGCAGAACTTATCGAAAAAGAAGAAGTAAGAAACTATAAATTTTTAGACGCGCCAAAAGACGAAGTAACGGTAGAGGCAAACAAATTGAATGGCGCAGTAAGATTAGGAAACGAATTCAAATCGAAAGCATATATTACATTTCAAACAGATCAAGGTCCTAAAAAAATTGAGACAACTGTTTGGTCTGTTACGGATAAATTTCTACAAATTAAGAATGGAGTTTTGATTCCGTTAAAATCTTTAATTGATATTCAATACTAAAAATTGTTTATTGCTTAAATTAAAAAAGGGATACGACGATGTCGTATCCCTTTTTTAATTAATTATTTTTATTGGATTCTTTCAGCAATCTAATTAACTCTGCACGTATAGCAGCTTTATCATTACTTTTCGGAAAATCTCCGATAAAAAATGTTTGTTGCGGAACTTCATAAGGTTCTAATTCACTTTTTGGAATATCAACATGTTCTGCAAATCGACTTTCTATTACCAAAGAAATTACATCTTCTGTAGATCCTTTTTTCGGAAAAGCAATCACAATAAAGTTATAATCGATATATGGTTTTAATTTTTCTTCAATCAATTCTAAATTCACCACATCTTTCCTATTCAACTTACATTCATTTCCAGAAATCCATCTAAACTTTTTCTGATCATCCGAAACAACAGCCTGTCTATATAAATTTAGTGATTCTTTTTCGTAAGGCGAATTCAAGACTAAATTACCTTTTTCATCTTCCGAAAGTTCTATTTTATCTAAAACTGTATAATCTGTTTCATCTATTTTTTTTACTGCAATTGGAAATCCATTCGCGGTAAAAACTTGATAAAAACTGGTTTTCGTTTGATCATTCAATTTACTTTTCAAATCATTTGACAAATCATCACTTTCGATTGCAATTTTTTCGATTCTAGCCAAATCTTCAAAAGAATTTTCAATCTGTTTCTTTGTCAAATAAGCATAATTTAATGCGTATCCTATTTCGTCTTGACTTTCGTCTGTTAATGGAATCTTCACTTTATCCGAATCTTCATGACAATACAAATCAAAACCTCCTTCTATGGCTTGAACCAATGAAATTTCTCCTTCATTTTCTAAAACCGATGAACTTAAAAGTGTAGAATCTCCTTTTTTCAATCCTAAAAAATTATTTAACGAATGAAACGTTTCATTTACAAATCGAGGATCAAAATTCGATACATAAACATTATCTTCTCTCGAATAATGAAAATTAACTTTTTCTTCTTTTGAATCGATCTTTTTCATCAAATCAAAAATATCATTTTGCCATTGAAAGGTATTTTTATCCTGAAATTCACTTAAAATCTCTGGAATGTTTTTATTGTTAAAATCTAACTTCATAATAATTACTTTTGTGTGTTTTTAATTTACTGATAATCAAATTAAATCAATAATTTTACCAAAAAACTCGATTAAAATGTTTTTTCAACTTTTGTTGACAAAAAGTTGAAAAAAGCAGTTTCAAAAATTGGTAATTTTATAAAATTTAATGGATAATTATTTATCTTAGCAAGATGAATCACAAAACAGATTTTTCGAATTTAAGATTTAAACGAAATCTAAATTCTAATCCATCACATATAGAGTCATTTGAATTAGATAGTTTACAAGTCAAAAGTGATTACAATTACGATGATGTAAAAAATCTGAAACAGATTAACTTTTTACCCGGAGTTGCCCCATATTTACGCGGTCCTTATACGACAATGTATGTTCGTCAACCTTGGACAATTCGCCAATATGCAGGTTTTTCTACTGCAGAAGAATCGAATGCTTTTTATAAAAGAAATTTAGCTGCTGGTCAGAAAGGGCTTTCTGTTGCCTTTGATTTGGCTACTCACCGCGGTTACGACTCAGATCATGAACGTGTTGTAGGAGATGTAGGTAAAGCTGGCGTTGCGATAGATTCTGTAGAAGATATGAAGATTTTGTTCAATGAAATTCCATTGGATAAAATTTCGGTTTCGATGACAATGAACGGAGCTGTTCTTCCTATTTTAGCTTTTTACATTGTAGCTGCAGAAGAGCAAGGCGTTTCGCAAGATCAACTTTCTGGGACCATTCAGAATGATATTTTGAAAGAGTTTATGGTGCGTAATACATACATTTATCCGCCAACTCCTTCGATGAAAATTATTGCAGATATTTTCGAATATACTTCTCAAAAAATACCTCGTTTCAATTCGATTTCTATTTCGGGTTATCACATGCAAGAAGCTGGAGCTACACCTGTTTTGGAAATGGCTTATACGCTTGCAGATGGTTACGAATATGTAAAAACTGGTTTGGAAGCAGGATTGAAAGTTGATGACTTCGCTCCTCGTTTATCATTTTTCTGGGCGATTGGAATGAATTTTCCTCAAGAAATTGCAAAAATGAGAGCTGCTCGTATGTTATGGGCAAAATTGATGCAAGAATTTGAGCCTCAAAATAAAAAATCATTAATGTTGAGAACACACTGTCAGACTTCTGGTTGGAGTTTAACAGAGCAAGAACCTTATAACAATATTGGTCGTACAGCAATCGAAGCCTTAGCTGCTGCATTAGGTGGAACACAATCTTTGCATACCAATGCATTGGACGAAGCAATTGCTTTACCAACAGATTTCTCGGCGCGTATTGCACGTAATACACAAATCATTTTACAAGAAGAAACTCAAATTTGTAGAACAGCTGATCCTTTTGGAGGAAGTTTTATGATTGAATCTTTGACAAATGAAATGGCAAATCAAGCCTGGGAATATATTCAAGAAGTTCGTGAATTAGGTGGAATGACGCAAGCCATAGAAGCTGGAATTCCAAAAATGCGTATTGAAGAAGCTGCTGCAAAAAAACAAGCCAAAATTGATTCTGGTGAAGTTGCGATTGTTGGTGTTAATGCTTATCGCTCGAAATTAGAACAACAAGAGTTCGAAATTTTAGAAGTTGACAACACAGCAGTTCGTCAAAAACAAATTGATCGATTAAATCAAATTAAGGCCGAGCGTAATAGCGAAGCTGTTCAAGATATTTTAGCGCAATTAACAAAAGCTGCTGAAACAGGCGAAGGAAATTTATTAGAATTATCTATCGAAGCGGCTCGTCGTCGTGTTACGTTAGGTGAAATTTCTGATGCATTAGAAGCTGTTTTTGGACGTCATAAAGCAATTACAAGAGGAATTCAAGGAGTTTATGCTATGGAAGCAGGTAAAATGAATAAATTTGAGGAAGCTCGTAATTTAGCTGACGAGTTTGCAGAAGAAGACGGACGTCGCCCTCGTATTATGGTAGCAAAAATGGGACAAGACGGTCACGATCGTGGTGCAAAAGTCGTTGCAACCTCTTTTGCGGATATGGGATTTGATGTGGATATTTCCCCATTGTTCCAAACGCCAGCAGAAGTTGCAAAGCAAGCTGTAGAGAATGATGTTCATATTTTAGGAATTTCTTCTTTGGCTGCAGGTCACAAAACATTGGTTCCGGAAGTTGTAAAGCAATTGAAAGAATTAGGTAGAGATGATGTTTATATCGTAGTCGGAGGTGTTATTCCGCGTCAAGATTATGATTATCTTTATCAAAATGGTGCAGATGCAATCTTTGGCCCAGGTACAAACTTAGCTGAATGTGCCTGCGAAATTTTAGAGAATTTATTGAAATCTTATAAATAAATCTATTTTAGTATGAGTATTCCTGTCTATTGACAGGAATATTTTTATATTTATACCACACAAACCTTAAAGCGAAATGAATAAAACTCTTCGAAATATTATCTTAATCATCTGTACAATTTTTATTATATGGTTTATTGGATACTTTCTGATTGGAGATTTTATCAGTTTAGAATTCGCGAATCATGACTTTGCAAAACTATTTCCAAAGCTTTTAACTTTTGCTGCGGCAGTTAGTATTTATGTGCTTTTTCTACTTTCGATCAAAAAGAAAGACGGATGGAGTTTTATGAATGTGATGAAATTTATCTTTGGAATTATCTTCGGATTTCTTCCACTTTTAACCTTCGAATATTATAGTATTGGAAGTTGTACAAATTGGAAAATTGATAAAAAAATTCAAAAAACGCTTTATAAATCCAATTCTTCTGATTCAGAAAAAATTGTTTTAATCGAAACATTTTGTCCAGAATCTAACCTAAAAACAACTCAAGTAAAGCGAATTGTAGAGATTACACCACTTTTTATAACAACTTCTGAAATTGATCTAAATAAAATTTCGGATAAAAGTTGGAAAAAACTTTAATCAAAATTAAACTTTGCCCAAAATTTGATGTCTAACAGATGAAGTAACCAATTCATCTCATGACAAAATATATTCTATCATTTCTTTTTAGTTTGATTACGATTTTTTCTTTTGGACAAGAAAAGATTACCGTCACTGGAAAAGTAACGGATGTACTTAATTTTCCTTTAACTGATTCTGAAGTTATTTTAGGCAATAAAGCCGATTCTACACAAATTTCTACTACATCTACAAATGATGATGGTACGTTCAAAATTGAAATTAATCTACAAGATAAACCTGTTTATTTAATTATTGATGATCCTTTAGAAGGCGTTTTCAAACAAAGTTTCGAATCGATCAAAAACAATATTGATCTTGGAACAATTATCATTAATCCGATGATTTATGATTTGGATGAAGTTGTGGTGACAAATGTGGAACCTATGGTTGTAAAACAAGATACAATCGAATATAATGCTGATTCTTACAAAGTAAAACCGAATGCAAATTTGGAAGCTTTATTGAGAGAATTACCAGGTTTTGAAATGGATGATAGCGGAAATATTACGGTAAATGGAAAAGATGTTAATGAGATTTTGATTGATGGTGAACCATTTTTTGGAACAGATGGAAAAGTTGCGTTAGAAAATTTACCTGCGGATATTATCAAAAAAATTCAGGTTTCGGATTATAAAACAAAGAACGAAAAATTCTCTGGAGAACGTTCGAAATCGGATAAATCTTCGCTAAACATTACCTTGAAAGAAGATAAAAAGAAAGGTTATATGCTCAAAGCCACGGCGGGTTACGGAACGGATAATCATTACGAAGGCAATTTGATGGCAAATTATTTTAAAGGTAAAAAGAAAATTAATTTAATTGGTTCTTCAACGGATATTGCGGCTTCTGGAATGACAAGCGGTGAAGGTTCGCGTGGTCGTGGCGGAATGGGACGAAGAGGTTCTGATGGAGTAACGACAAATACTTCGATTGGATTGAATTATAGCGATCAATTAAATGATAATTTGAAAATTGGAGCTGATTATCGTTTGAATCATTCCTTTACGAAAAACGATCAATATCAACATGTAGAAAACTTTTCTCCAAAAAATATTTATACTTCTGATGCGAATTCTAAAACTAAAAGTGAAACGTATGGTCATAATTTTGGAACAAATTTAGAATGGACGAAAAACAATACAAAAATTTATTTTTATCCATCGTTTAGTAATTCTTCGTCTACAAATTCATCAATTTCGGATAGTAAAACATATTCAGATTTGGGTGATTTGAGAAATCAAATGAATCAAACTTCAAATGGAAAATCAAGCTCGAATACATTTAATACATTATTATCACTTAATCAGAAATTCAAAAATAAATCTTATTTAGACTTTAATTCAAGTATTTCGATTGGTAAAACAGATCGAAATTCGTTCATCAATTCGACAACTTTATATACAAATGATACTATTGCGGATATTTATAGAAACATCAATGAGAAAAATATTTCGAAAAATAATCAATACAATTTTGATGTAAAATATACGTATCCAATTACAGATTCTTTGAAAATCGCCGTTGGTTCTGCTTATAATTTAACCGATTCTGAAACCAATAATAGAACGTGGAATTATAATGATGTAACGGGAGAATATGACAATTTGAACAATGATTTGACGCGTTTTTATTCAACCAAATTGAATGAATTTAATCCGTATGCTCAATTATTATTGAACAAAAATAAAATTTCGGCAACAGTTCGTTTTGGAGCAAACATCTACAATCAACAAAATTTTGGAACGTTTAAAGCAGATGATTACAGCTCAACTCAGAACAAAACTTTACCAGATATTTCGGGAAATATTCGTTATCAAAACGGAAACAACTCACTTTCCTTAATGTATAATTATCAGACAAGTTTGGCTTCGACATCACAAGTTTTACCAATTTTAGACGAAACTGATCCGTTAGATGTTTTCAAAGGTAATCCAGATCTTGATCCCAATAAAGCACATCGAATCAATTTGATGTTTAGCAATTTCGATCGTAAAACTCGTCAAGGATTTAATGCTAACTTAGGTTATACGTACAACGAATCAAATATTGTGAATTACACAGAAATGGATTATTCGATTTATAAACGAACAACAACATATGAAAATGTAAAAGGAAATTATCGTCTGAATGGTAACTTTTTCTTTAATAAACAATATCAAAAAGGGATCAATAAATTTAGAGTAAATGTAGGAATGTCGGCGAGTTATGCTTTAACGCAAGGTTTTAGAGATGCGGTGAAATATGAGCAATACAATACAACTTTATCACCTACATTGAGATTAAACTGGGATTATGGTGATTATTTAACGATTTCACCTTCTTATCGTTTGAACTTCACAAATTCTAAATATGTCAATTACTCAATTGATAATCAAAATAATATTACGCACAATTTCGGAATTAAAACTATTTCTACTTTTCCTAAAAATTTGACTTGGACAAATGATTTCAGTTACAATTATAACTCGAGAATGGCAGCAGGTTTCAAGCGTGATTTCTTTTTGTGGAATACAAGTTTGATGTATCGTTTCTTCGATGATAAATTGGAGGCTGGTGTTAAAGTTTACGATTTATTGAATCAAAATAACAGTTATACGCGTACAATTACAGCGGAATCAACAATCGATCAACGCAATAATATTCTGACTCGTTTTGTGATGTTCTCGTTAACATTCAACTTAAATCAGTTTGGTGGAAAATCTACAAAAGGTGGAGACGGAGACCGACCAAGAGAAGGCGGAATGCGAAGAATGTAAATGCAGTAGTAAAATAACAAAAAAACGGCTCAATTTTGAACCGTTTTTTTTGTTAATTATCTTTATCAACTCCTGTTTTTTTCTTGTATTTTTTGATAATATTCTTCTTCTACTTTATCAAATTCTGATATCGAAATTACTTTTCCTTTCGTGGGTTTTGTTTTGTCATGTTGAATTTATTTCAAAATCGAATATTGTTTATGATGAGAATGTGAAACGAATTCAGATTGATATACGAATAATTTATTCTAAAATATATTTCAACTTGTAGCCAAACATTCCACGATCTTTAATAATATCAGCAACACCTTCTGGACATTCATTTTCCCAATCTTGTTCAGCGTTAGCAATTTTTTCTAAAATTCGGCGCGAATAAGAATCTAAATAACCTCTATTGTAATTCAAAATATCTTGAATTCTTCCGTTATACAAGAAATATTTGTACAATTCGTGCACACTATCACTTACTTGTAGATTTTTCGACGTCAACAAAATATCTTTTTCTTTGTCTAAATATGGATACAGATAAACTTTTACATTTTTCTTGAATAATTTTCCGAAAGCTTCCATAATTCCGCCTGGTAAATCGGCATAATATTGCTCATTGAAAATTTCGACTAAATTATTAACACCCATTGCTAAACCAACTTTGGTTTGATTTCGAGTGAATTTTGAGAAATAATCAACCAATTTATAATATTCAGAAAAGTTAGAAATGATTACATTGTAACCTAAACTACCAATAATATCAGCCCGATCTAAGAAATCTCGTTCATTCAATTCGCCTTCAAAACCAGAAGCAATCAAGTTAGAAAGCGTAATCTCGAATAAAATTTCGGTATTATCTGTTCGAACATCATCTTCCTGTTTGAAAATTTCTAAACCACCTTTGAACATGTCCATATTTACATTCATAAAAGGCCGGAAAGAACCACGAACAGCGAAGATATTTTTCTTGTATAATAAATCGGCAGGTAAAATATTTTTTCCTTGTGGATTGAAAACCGCAACATCAGTCATTCCATTTTTAACCAATTGAAGAGACATTAAACGATTATCAACATATTTGAATTGTGGTCCACGAAAGTTAATCATATCAATTTCTAACTGATCTTTATCCAACGTATCGTACAAAGATTTGATTAATTTTCGAGGATTATCGTAGTAATAATAAGCACCATAAATCAAATTAACCCCCAAAACACCTAAAGTTTCTTGTTGCAATTGAGCGGTATTTTCTTTGAATTTTACATGAAAAATAATTTCGTTTGCTTTTTCTTCTTCTGCATTCAATTTGAAACGTAAACCAATCCAACCTTGACCTTCATTTTTCTTTGAATAATCAATTGTTGTTACCGTATTTGCGTAGGTGAAAAATGCTTTTTCTTTGTAGTGATCGTGGACTAGACGCTCTTTCATCAATTCCATCTCATGATCCAACATTTTTTTAAGGCGAGCTTGTGTCACATAACGACGATTTTCTTCTACACCATATATAGAATCGGACATTTCTTTGTCATAAGCACTCATCGCTTTTGCAACAGTACCCGAAGCAGCACCTGCGCGATAAAAAAAACGAACGGTTTCTTGACCTGCTCCAATTTCTGCAAAAGAACCGTATATTTTCGGATTCAAATTGATCTCTAAAGCTTTTTGTTTAGGAGTAAGAACTTGTTCTAATGCCATATTTTAATTTCAAATAGTTTGTGGTAAATTTACCAAATCATTATGGCTAAATCAAATATAAAAATACATTTTTTAGGAACAGGGACTTCACAAGGAATTCCGATTATTGGTAGCGATCATCCGGTATGTTTGTCAACAAATCAAAAAGATAAACGTTTGCGTTCTTCTTTGTTGTTAGAAAAGGATGGAAAGATTATTACGATAGATAGTGGACCAGATTTTAGACAACAAATGTTACGTTATAATGCGCATAGATTGGACGGAATCCTGTATACACACGAGCATAATGACCATGTTTTAGGATTGGATGATATTCGCCCGTTGGTTTTCAAATCTGGAGAAGATATGAATGTCTATGGTTTGAAACGAGTGTTGGATGAATTACATAATCGATTTCCATATATGTTTGCTGAACATAAATATCCTGGAGTGCCAACGGTGATAGAGAATGTTGTGGAAGATGAAAAATTTTTGGTTGTTGGATTTACGATTGAACCAATAAAAGTTTTGCATGGACCTTTGCCTATTTTGGGTTATTTGATTGATGATAAAATTGCTTATTTGACAGATGTAAAAACAATTCCGACAGAATCGCTTGAGAAATTACGTGGAGTAGAAGTTTTAATCATTAGTGCGCTACGAGTAGAACAAGAACATTTTTCGCATATATTATTAGATGAAGCCATACGATACTCGGATTTGATAGGTGCAAAGCAGACATATTTTACACATATTTCGCATCATTTGGGATTTCATGATGAAGTAGAGGAAAAATTACCAGAAGGTAAACATTTGGCTTACGATACGTTAGAAATAATTCTGTAAAAAGTTTAAAAAATAGTTGGAAAAATAAATAAACTAACATTATATTTGCAGTCCATAAAGGCTCGGATGGCGGAATTGGTAGACGCGCACGACTCAAACTCGTGTTCCTTTGGAGTGTGGGTTCGATTCCCACTCCGAGTACTATAAAAGGTTGTTAATTATTTGATTTTCAACCTTTTTTGTTATATGGTAAAATAATAAATTACCATATTTGTTACCATTGTCATGTGTTTTTCATATGTCATGAAATAATATGAAACTAATGTAAAGATATAATTTTAAAATTATATTTATGCAAGAGTTGGTTGTTATCGAGAAAGATGTTCTCGAAAAATTAATTTTTAGAGTTGTTGATAAAGCAATTCATAATTTAATGGTAGCTAATAATAATACAGGTAAATTAAGTGTTATTACTAGTGATGATAAAAGTGTATTTGATCCAGAGAAGCATTATACTACTAAGGAGGTCGCTAAATTGTTTGATAGAACAGTAAGGTGTATTTACAATTGGTGTAAAGATGGTACGTTTAAAAAACGTAAATTCAAAGGAGAATTATACTTTGTCAAAGAGGAGGTTCATTCATTGTTCAATCAAATTTGTGAATAATGAATATAGGTTTTTTAAAATTTTATTTTACGAACCAAGACAGTGATTTGTTTTACCGATGTAAAATCACTTACAGCAATTATATCTTTATTCTTCTTCCTAAACAACAATTCAGCATTTAATATATTTTATAAAAAGTTAAGCAGGTTTTTTGAACCTGCTTTTTTTATTTTTAATATACTGTACTTTTCATCTTAAGCGTATTGTCACCAATATTGTAAGCGTAAATTGAAGAAGGAAGGAATGTAAATTTATAATCTCCAATTTCCTTTACGCCACTCTGATCGATTGATGTTACCAGCGCGCTTGTAAATTGATTCGCTTCACAAAATTGAATTAGACTTGCCAACTCTTGTGGTTTATCAAAATATCTGTTACTCCATTTAATTTCCACGCCCCACAATGGTTTGAATTTTTTATCATCAAGTAAAACCAGATCAACTTCTCCTTCTTTGCGGTCTTTCCATCGTGCATAAGTAAGGTCAAGATTTTCACGGTGCATCCACTGAGATAGAATTGCGGTTTCCACCATATTTCCCATTTCAGAATCAGATTCTGTTATCGGTGAAAATAATGCTGTTCTAAGTGATGGATTTGTAAGGTAAACTTTGAAGCTTGTCACTCGTTTCATCTTCTTTGCATTGATGTCAACTTTATGTAAAACCTTTATTAAGAAAGCTGCTTCTAAGTATTCTAAATATTTTTTCAACGTGTCTTTGGTTATTCCACTGTCTTTAGACATTGCTTCGTATGAAAACTCGTTACCTGTATTGTATGCAACGTATGTAAAAAAACGATTTAACTCTTGAACATCTTTTATTCCATACAAACTTGGAAGATCTCGTAATAGAACCTTATCAACAATATCATTTTTTACATAACGTCCCATATCACTTTGGATTTTTTCAGACATAACGACTTCAGGATATCCACCAAAATTTAGATAATTGATAAATTCTCCGTTAAGAGTTTTAACATCATGTGTTAAGCAATAGGGAATACTTCGATCATTGTAGACGATAGAATCTTGATAAATAAGATGGTCTAAACCTTTTAAATGAATATATTCTTGAAATGTAAGCGGTGGCAACATAAAGTCTGTAAAACGACCTGCGCCACTTTCAGAACTATGCCATCTTAATGCCGCCGCCGCAGAGCCTGATACAATGAATTTGATATCTGGGTAACTGTCAACCAATACTTTTAAATGACGCTCCCAATCTTTTAGATATTGTATTTCATCAAAGAAAACATAACTATTATTTAGATCTTTTAATTTGAGCGCATCCTTACAAAGATTGAGTAAATCTTCAAGTCCTAAGTTGATGTAAATTGGATTGTCTATTCCGATAAAGAATATTTTCTTGGGATCAATTCCTTCCTTGATTAATTCATCAATTGTGTGGAACATCATTACTGTTTTACCAACACGTCTAGGCCCCATTAATACGACAGCTCTGCGAACATCAGTGTCTTTAACGAAAGGGTAAAATAAATCGAAATACAAACGCTTAGACATCTGCCTGTAGTTGGATGGGATCTCTTTTGTAACCCACCAAGGATTTTCGTAATGTAATCGTTCGACGATTTTTTCTGTAGGAATAACACTTAAAAAATTCATAAATCCGCTTATTTGTACAAAAATAGTAAAAATAAGCAGTCTGTAACATGCTTATTTGTGTTAAAATTGTATAAATAAGAGTTTTTTGTGAATTATAAATCTCTTATTTATTAAGAAGTAAACGACTTTTATTTAAAAATTTCTGATTTTAATATTATCTTTACCAATGTTGTGTAAATAAACATTAATATGAAAAAAATTTTGATAATATTCTATTCTTTCATTTTATTTGGCTGGTTTAGTTTAAAGTATAAAAATGATTTTGATTTTTTATCTGGAGATAATGTAATTGTAAAAATTAGTAGTTACTCTTATAGTATGATTGAAGACTTTTTAAATGAATTTCTGAGTAAGTATAATTTTAGCCTTCATCCTTTATTAATTGTGGGAATTATATTTTCATTAATTTTTCTAATTATTACTATAAAAAATAAGATTAATGATTCAACTAATGATTCGTCAGATTCGGCTATGGCTTTTCTAATGCATGAAACATATACTAGAAGTCCTGAGTATAAAGAACAGCAGCGTCAAAAAAAGCGTCAAAAAATCAAAAGACATTCTGAAAAAAAACAAATTGGTTGACTGGTGAGACATACACTCAACATTTTGAAGATGGTGAAAAAGTAGGGGTTTACAAGAAAGAAAAAAAATGGTTTTCTGGAGAAGAGTATATACAACATTATGATAATGATGGAAACGTTAATGGTAAATCGAAAGCTAAAAAAAATTGGTTAACTGGGGAAGAATTTACTCAACATTATGATGAACAAGGTGAAAAAACAGGGAAATCTAAAATAGGATCCTCGTTATTTTCTAGTAATGATAAATTAAATCACAAACTTGATGATTCATATAATGGAGAGTATACACATCATTGGGAAAGTGATGATATTGAAGATATTTCAGATGAGATTAATGATGATGACCGTGATAATGAAACAAGAAGGTTATTTGACGAATTAATTGAAATTAAAAAAAAGAAAAACAAAAAATAAATAAAAAAACCTCAACATGATGAATGTTGAGGTTTTTAATTTATTCTAACTCTTGATTTATTTCTTTGAAGTTAGCTAGTGCAGCTTCAATAGTTTCTACAATTTCTAAAGCCAGAATATCTGGATCTGGTAAATTATCTAAATCCGTTAAGGATTGATCTTTAATCCAGAAAATATCCAAAGATGTTTTATCACGAGTGACAATTTCATCATAGCTGTATTTACGCCATCTACCATCAGGGTTACCTTCTGACCATGTTTCTTTACGTTTGTTGATATTGGATGCATTATAAAGCTTTACAAACTCATTTAGATCGTTTTCTGTTAATGGTTTCTTCTTTAATGTATGATGAACATTGGTACGGTAATCATAAATCCAAATATCTTTCGTCCATGGATCTTTAGATGCAGGTTTGTTGTTAAAGAACAAAACATTTGCTTTAACACCATTAGCATAAAAGATACCAGTTGGTAAACGAAGAATCGTATGTAGTTCAGTTGATTTTAATAACTGCTTACGGATTTCTTCACCTGCACCACCTTCAAACAAAACGTTGTCTGGTAATACAACAGCTGCTTCACCATTGATCTTCATTAACGATTTAATATGTTGTAAGAAGTTTAACTGTTTGTTGGATGTAGTTTCCCAGAAATCTTGACGATTATAGTTCATGTCGTCGCGTTCAACTTCACCGTCTTCATTGGTTACAGTATAAGAACTTTTCTTCCCAAAAGGAGGATTAGCTAAAACATAATCATAAGTCTTAGAGTCAGTAGCGATTAAGGCATCAGAAGACTTTATAAGCGGTTCTCCATCGATTTCTCCAATACCATGAAGGTACAGATTCATTAAGCACATACGTCGTGTATTTGCCACGATTTCGTTCCCATGAAAAGTTTCGTCTTTTAGGAATTTTTTCTCGTCACGATCTAAAGAATGATTCTTCGTGATATATTCATAAGCTGAAAGGAAAAAACCACCAGAACCACAAGCGGGATCGATGATTGTTTTCATTGGTTTAGGTTGTACACACTTTACCATTGTATTAATTAATGGACGTGGAGTGAAGTATTGTCCCGCACCAGATTTTGTATCTTCAGCATTCTTTTCTAATAATCCTTCATAGATCTTACCTTTAATATCAGACCCTATCATCGCCCAATTTTCTTGGTCGATTAGATGAATGATTCGTAATAATTTTGCTGGATCCTGAACTTTGTTTTGGCTCTTGGCATAAATCTGTCCTAACATACCTTTCTCTGTAGAAAGTGTACGTAACAACTGAACATAAAACGCTTCTAATTCTGCACCATTTTTGTTCGTTAAACTTTCCCAGTTGCAAATATCACCACCATCAATTTCTTTTCCCTCTATATCTTTTATACGAGGTAGTTCAATATTCTTTGAGTATGGTGGCTTATTTAACTCATCTACCATCTTAAGGAATAGTAGATAAGTGATTTGTTCTAAGTAATCTCCGTAACCAACACCATCGTCGCGCATAACGTTGGCAAGGTTCCATATTTTAGATATAATTGCTGATTCTGTCATTTTTTAAATTGTAAAGATTGTACTAATTCTTTCTTTTAACCATTTAGCTCTTTTGTTGATACTATCTTCATCCCATTGAGAATTATTTTCTAAAACAGCTTTTGTTATTTCAAATGATGTTTTACCATCAATACCTTTACCGCTGTAAATTTCTTGCTTATCAACGAAATTACGATTACTTGCTCTGATGTTTTTTGTTCCAGAAAGTAATGTTAGATTACCTAATGAGTTTAATAATTTTTGAGCTTTAGAAGATTCGAAGTAATCTTTCCAGTTTAATTCTTCTTTATTCCATTCTTGGGGAAGTATGTGCTCTGTATGTAATTCTCTTGTTATTGGAATGTATTCACGATCATCTTGTTCATAATACTCAACGGCTAATAAAATAGCTTTATGCCAATTGATAAAATAAAGATTTTCATTATCTAAGAACTTTTCAAAGTTTTCGTATTTGTTAAGGTTCTCGATAACCATAGATTTAATTTCGCTAACATCCTTATCAGACTTGATAGCCTTTAAAATATTGAATGATGTTTGCTTGATACGGTTTAATGTACCACCCGCAATCCAACTTTGATAATAATATTTTCTAAGAATTGTTTTTAGCTCATCATATTGTTTGTAATTAGTATGAATTGCAGTTGCTAAAATTGTTTTCCAGTAAATACTATGGTTAACGTATCTAAGCAACGAAATGTCTTTGTCTTTAGTTTCATTATTGATTTCTGAAAGCACCAACGCATATTTTTCAATATCTAAAATTATTTGCTGTGGACTCTGACCTTTGAATTGTTCTTTCAGCTCATCTTGTAGAGCTTTACGAGGATTTTCAGCCTTCAAATAATATAAATAAAGGTTGAAAATACTTTGTACGGTCTCGCCCGAATGTTTAGCTGTAGTTTCAATTCTTTTCCATACTTCAATAAAACTATTTCTTCGAGTTTCGTCTAAGTTTTGTAACAAGTGAGCTTTTATGATATCTGCTGGTGTTAAATCTAATCCACGATCATTTAAAACAGAGAATAATTTGATCGCAAAACCTTCGTCAAAACAAACGATTCGAATCAAAGTAACATTATTAAAGAAATAGTCAATAAATGCATTGAAATCACTAATATGGTACTCATCAGAGGGATTTTGGGATTGTTCAATTAGCTCTTTGAAATAATAAGCATTCTGTAAAAAACGGTTGTTTACTATCTCTTTTTTTAGGGATCTAAAGTTAATTCCGTTAATCACTGATTCTTCAAAATTAGCTTGATTATTTAAATGTGTTGTTAAGATTAAACGATCTTTTTCTTCGATGTCATCTTTGATACAAGCATTAATTAATGCTTTATATTTTGGAGAGATATCTAAGCCAAGATCTCGTAATGTACAGAATAAAATTGTTAGAGTAGTTAATCTTTGCTGTCCATCAACAACTTCATATTCATTATCCTTTTTAACCACCACGACAGAGCCTAAAAAGTAATTAGAATCTAAGTTAGGATCATTTTGATTATTACGAAATGCTTCAACAATGTCATACCATAATTGTTCTACACGCTCCTTATCCCATGAATACGGACGTTGGTAGATTGGCATATTGTAGAATGCATCAGTATCTCTAAATATTTGTTGTATTGTTTTATTATCTGGTTTGAAAATATCTTTTGCTTCTCCCATATTTAAGTTATTCAGTAGTTTTCTTTTTAGTAGTTTTTATCTTCGCTGGCTTATTTGCTTCTTTCTCTGCTTTTATTTTGTCCAACAACACCGATGCTGGTTCGTAATCAGGTTCTTGTTTACAAGCTGTAATTTCTTCTTCGGTAAGTAAAGTTCCATCAAAGGCTTTTTTTAAAATAGATTGGCGTAAGGCTTCTGCTTGTGTTAAACTCTTTTTTATTTGCTGCTCCACCGCATCACAAACCGATAAACGAGATTCGATTTCTTTAACGATTTGGACTTGTTCTTGAATACTTGGGATAGGTATTGCTATTTCTTTCAATTCATTCATACCAACCATATTTGGCATTGCTGTACCTAATGATTTTTCAAAAATTAATCTTTGAAATATTTCACTACGAAACATAATAATAAAATACTTATGCAGTATAATTTTTTCGTTCAATGATATTTTTAGCAATGCCTGATTTATAACACCGAAATCTGCATTTTCAGGCAAGTGGCAAATCCTTCCTAGTGTAGCTCCTGAACAACTTATTATTAAGTCGTTTGGTCCAGCAGTAAATCCTTTTAATTCTTCATATTTTTCATTAGAAATAAAATATCTATGTCTAAAAGGTTCATCGTTAATGGCATGTCCTTGTTCATATACAGGAATACCTTCCTCAATAAAAAATTCTTTCTTCAATGCACTTCCAAAAGGCCCTCTCTTTAGAGAAGTTTTATTTGGTTGTACAATGGCTTTTATTGCGAAAAAATTCCATCTATTAGGTATATTAAAACCTGAAGAACCATTAACATAATCTGGAAAATAATTTCCTTTTGCAATATTTTTATTTTTTAATGCCTCATCTATAATTGTTTTCAATCCCTCTTTCAACTCCTCAGCAGTCGGTAAATCTGTCTGCTTCTCTCTCCATTCTTTCGTCAATTCCCCCTCAAACGCTTTTTTCAAAACGGCTTGGCGGTAGATTTTGAGTTGGTCTTGTGCTTTTTTAAGGTCGGCAATTCCCGAATCCAAACTCGAAAACAAGGCTTCTATCTTTTTGACGATGGCACGTTGTTCGGGAAGGGGTGGGAGTGGGAAATCCATTGGTTTTATATTAGTAAAGCTCAAAGCTTGCATAGTTGCCCCTTTTGAATCCAAATTTTTCCTGAAAAAATCAGATTTAAAAAAGTTGATTGCATATTTATTGAATATACCACTATAAGGAATAATCCGAAACAAATTATTTGCTATTGCTCCTCTCTTACCTGTACATACAAATCCTACTGTTCCATATCTAACCATAGATATGTCTTCCTCTATCACATTATGTACACCATTTATAAAATTAACATATCTAGGAGGTTCATTTTCTTGAGTAAAATCAATTATTCTAAGAAACCTAATTCCACCATCAAAATTATTTTCATATTGCTCTTCTTTTGGAACTTGAATTCCTTGAGCAAATTCAAATAAATCCCCCAATTTACATTCTACCCAATCTGCTCTCATTATGTGAACCTTGCTTAATTTTTTTTATTTCTTGCTTAATGATACGGATACCTTTATTTAAGCGATTTTTATGTATTAAATTAACCTTGCTTAATTTATGATTAATCTTACTTAACTATTTTTTTTGAATTGATATTTAGCATTTTTATCTCTCAATTTAGTACTGATACGTTCCACCATATTATCATCAATCATTTTATTAAGATAAGTACGAACTGTGTTCTCATTAATCTGTACATAAGAAACTAATTCATCTAATGTAGAGCTACTGTTTACAAACAGATATAAAAGTATTTTTCTTTGAGTTTCGTTAAAGTTTGCCCATTCTCTTTCGATATGTTCCATTAGACCATCTTGAATAGTTTTAGAATGTAAACTAACTTTGTTGCGTAATACTAAATATACATTTCCATTTTTTTCTGAATATTCAGGTACGGATAACATTGATTTTTCCATCGATTCATAGATACGTGCAACGCCTTCATTAAGTTGGCGTACGTATCCCATATCCTCCAATACTCTTGCTAATCTTGGGTTACGTGCAAATCGTTCAGTTTTAATATTATCAATATTAACTTGAGCAGGCAAAGGTCCACTGTTGCTAATTTCTAGACGGTTGTCAAAATGTTTTATATATACTGAGTTACCCTGTACATTGTATGATCTGTGACATAGAGCATTTACTATTGCTTCAAGCCATGCATCTTCAGGATATTCTGGAACTTTGATAAATCTTCCAGTTTCTATATCTAAAAAGTAATAATCTTTGAAAGATACGTTTAAGAATTTTTTTATAACATCAATTAATCGTGGAACATTAGTCTCAAATCGTTCGTCTTTTACAACATTATGACTAGTGCCTGTTAAAGCTTCTGTACCTTCGTACCTAATATAGCGAACAGATGCTGTGGGAATATATTTCTCAGGATCTTGAGCAAAAAGTAATATAGCTGCATTTTTAAAGTGATAAAATTCATCCTTTTTAATGGCTAGATGTCGTTTAACTAAGAGATCAAATAACTCACCCTGATAATTTAATTTTGCTTTATATTCCTCTAATAAATCTAGATCAAAATCATTAGTGTCAAAATCATGAACCAACTCTTCTTCGAAGCGACGAATAGACTTATCGTATTCAAGTTTCTTTATATGATCTCTATCTAGAATTCTATTGGAATCATGCACTCTAAGAAATACGTTATCATTATCTTTTCTAGAAAATACACGTTCCAAATCTTGTTCAACATGATATAAGAAAATTAAATTCCCATCAATTTCGATTTCTTCTAATTTTATATTACATGGAGGTTGTACAAAGTCAAAAATTAATTTTCGATAATCATCTAATTTATCATCTAAACTTTTTAAGTCTTGGATTTCACCATCATCAGTTACTCCGAAAGCTAGTGTTCCCCCATCAGCATTAAGCATACCAATAAGTTCTTCTGCTATTTTGGTAGGTTTTATGTCTTTCTCGCCTAATCCCTTTCTTTCAAAATATTGATTTTCTTTTTGGGTTTCTAGATACGATAAAGTTATTATTGTATTTACTTCTGAAATAGGATTGCTCATATTTTCTTGCTTAATGAGTTTATAATCTTGCTTATTTTTTTAAATACCCTATATATTAAGGGTTTATGTGTTGTTTTTAATCTTGCTTAAGAATTGATAAATCTTGCTTAAAAGTAATTTATGCTGCTAAAGCTTCATTTAATTCGTTAATAATATCTTGCATTTGGTCGCCAAATAGTTGGTACATTTTACCACGTCCACCTTGTGCATCAAAAGGTGTATAGTCCAAATCATCCATTTCAATGTGATAAGAAGAAACAATGTGTTCCTTTATTAAACGTAACCAATCCATTTGTTCTGTTGTAAAACGATTGTGTTGCCCTGCATTCTGTGCAAAGATCCATTTTTTAAAGTTTTCGTCTACGGTTTTATCATAAGGTTTTAAAACCTCATCAATACCACAAACTTTACGGACTAAGGATACTAAGGAAGTTAATTCGTCTTGTGGTGAATTAGTTTCTGTAGCACCAATCGTTTTGTATGCGTCCCAAATGTAAGCTGGTGCAAAAGTAGGTTTTTCTAAACGGATTTTCTCCATCAATTCCTTTAGCATTTTAAAGGTAATTTCTCTTCTTCGGTAGGGTTGGTTAAAATAGATGTTTAACGCGGTTATTTCGTCTTTATGGGTATTTAAATAGCTTTCAAAATCTTGTATTAAATCATTCGCTTTATCAACTGTCGTGGTGTCCCATTCAGAAATTGTAACTGTATCTAAATTGATATGATCGATAATTTGATCGTGTTGTTGACGAATCTTTTCGATGTATTCATTTACTTCTCCAGTAAAGGTATAAGAAGCAATCTTTGTTAGCTCTTGTTGCACTTTTTCACGAGCGTTTGTCCATTGTTGAGGTGTTTGTTCGGCTTTAGGAATTGCATCCATTATTTGGCTTGTTTTCTCCTCAATTTTATCTTCATCAAAAGCTTGGATTAATTCACCAGCAATTTGTTTGATTCCTTTACCATTGGTTAACTCTGTCAATCGTACTTGTTCAGCTGGAGTTAGTTGTTTCTCTAAACGTAACAAACGATTGGCAAGTGATAAATAAGTATCTTCTTCCTTAACTCCTATCTGTACAGCACCCAATAAATCTTTTAACGGAACCGATGGTTTACGCTCTAATGGTCTACTGTCTGTCTTTTTAGATTTAGTTGCACCAACTGCATCAACAATCACGAAATGAGTTTTAGCACGAGCATTTTTACTCACTAATTGTAATTTATCTGGATCGATAATACGTGTCCCACGTCCTTTCATCTGTTCGAAGTAATTGGTACTTTTTACATCTCGCATAAATAACAAAACTTCCAATGGACGGATATCCGTTCCAGTAGCAATCATATCGACTGTAACTGCGATACGAGGGTTATAATCATTTCTGAATCGATTTAAGACTGATTTAGGATCTTCATCAATTTTGTAAGTTATTTTCTTACAAAAATCATTTCCTTCACCAAACTCTTCACGAATGGTTCTGATGATATCATCTGCGTGGGAATCTGTCTTAGCAAAGATCAAAGTTTTAGGAACTTCGTATTCACTATCCTTCCAACGATCTGGATAAATAGTGGCTTCTAAGGCTTTTTTAAATTCTTTGATGATTGTTCGGATCTGGGATGGATTAACAACATCACGATCAAGATTATTGCTCTTATAATTGATATCTTCATCTATTTGTTCCCAACGTTTTTTACGAGTTAATTTCTCACGTTTCGTAACATCCCATCCAGATTTTATCTGTGAACCTTCTTTAGAGATTTCAGTTTCTATTGTGTATATCTCGTGCGGAACGTTAACACCATCAATAACTGATGCTTCGTAAGTATATTCACTTACAACATTCTCATCAAAGAATCCAAACGTACGTTTATCTGGAGTTGCAGTTAGGCCAATTAAAAATCCATCAAAGTAATCCAATACTTGTTTCCAAAGGTTGTAGATGGATCTGTGGCATTCATCGATGATAATAAAATCAAATTGTTCAATTGGTACTTTAGCATTGTACTCCACAGGAATTCCATCCTTCTTAGCTAATTTATTTTGTAGCCAAGATGAGGTTTCATTCGGGTTATCACTCTCCGCACTTTCGCTTAATTCTTCCCCTTGAAGTATGGAATACATACGTTGGATTGTACTAATACAAACTTGTGCTTCGTTAGCAATATAGGATGATGATAAACGATGAACGTTGTATAATTCAGTAAACTTTCTATTATCATCCTGCGGTTGAAAAGCTCTAAATTCCTGTTCAGCTTGTTCTCCAAGGTTTTTGGTGTCGACCAGAAATAAAATTCTTTTCGCTTTTGCAAATTTTAGTAATCGATAAACAAATGTAGCCGCAGTATAGGTTTTTCCAGCGCCTGTAGCCATTTGGATCAAGGCCTTAGGTTTGTTTTGCTTAAAGGATTTTTCCAGATTACGGATTGCGACTATCTGGGCTGGTCGAAGTCCATTTTCCTCCAACGCTGGAATAGCTTGTAAACGACCTCGTAACGATTGATCATTATTTATCCAGTCTAATAATGTTTCTGGTTGGTGAAAGTGAAACACTTCTCGACTACGAGGTTTAGGATCTCGGTAATCTGTAAAGGTTGTGATAGCACCAGTGCTTTCATAAACAAATGGGATAGCTTCAGAACCTTTAAAATATTTTAATTGAGCATCAGCATAACCTTTGGATTGTTCTTCGTGTAATGTAAGTCGATGTCCTTCTGTTTCTTTCTTAGCTTCAATAACACCAACTGGTTTTTGATTAACAAAAAGAACATAATCAGCAGGACCAACAGATGTCTGGTATTCTCTTATAGCAACACCTGTAGCTTCATTAAAATTAATCTTATCTTTAGATTGTACGGCCCAACCAGCTTGACGTAACATTTCATCTATATGATCACGAGCAATCTGTTCTGGGTTTTGGTTAAGTTCAGTCATTGTGTTAAATTCTATCGTAAATATACCAAAAAAGTTAAGTACTTGGAAATTACCATACCGCAAAAGTGTTCAACTTAAAAATTTCAATACGTGATATATAGATCTTAACACTATAGTGAAACCCAGTTAATAAGAGTGTTTTAAGTAAGCTCATAATTATATTTAAGAATTCAAAATAATTACCTATCAATTATTTATGTTAAGTAAATTAATAAAATTAATAAATCTGGAAAAGAATTGATTTATGTAGCATTTAAGCTTTTTTTTACAGTTAGAAAATTAGGAACTACACCACCTAATTTATCTACACCTTTACCTATATATTGTCGGTTAGCGAAATCAGAAATCATTTCCTCGACGTAAATAATTGATTTCTGGCATCCAAATGAATCGGTGTAAACTTCATTTGATATATAAAAATTATTAAATAATATATCTTCGATCTTATTTCTAATATCTCTAATTGTCAGATTACCGCGATCAAGACCAAGATGTAAATGAAAATGATTGACAGATTTTTCTTCTTGTTCAACTACAAAATAAAGATCCATATTTAGTTCATTAAATATTGTTCTGGCGATGAAATCATTGTATTTGTAATCATAAATACTAAATTTAGCGATGTCGTCAGATTTGATGTTTATTGATATATTAGTGTTGTAGGGATTTTGTATTTCTCTTTTTACTTCGGAATTATTTTTTTCAGAAATAGGTTTTGATACAGTTTTTTTCGGAGCTCTTTTCCTTTGAAATTTTTCAAGAAAATTTAAATCTATCAAATACTCGTTTATATTTTTAGAATTTTTATTGAATTTTACAGAAGGATCACTAACGGAAAATAATTCTTTTGCTCTTCTTTTTACTTGTCTTAAACCTAGATCTATTAATCCATTTTGTATTAAATACTTTATATTTTTATAATGTTTCATATTAAAATAAGCTCTGCTAAACGGGCATAATGCGCCCAAAGCTCTATTAATATGTACCAAGCAAAATCTAAAAAGTCAAGTTTTGATTAAAATAAAAAGAAAAATAATTCATAATAAATTGATTTTCAATGAAATATTTTTTAAAAATTATTATCTAAAATCATATTATGATGAGCTAGTAATTCTTATGTCCTATTAAAAATAAAAGGATATTCAAATTGAAATTTTGAAAGAATATTTCTCAAGAACAAAAAAAATAAAAAAATAATTGATACACTCGGTAGTCAATTTTCCGGCAGAAGTAGGGGGGGGATATTTAAGGGGATACGCAGGTACCCCCTACCTGTGTTAATATATTTCAGCTAAACGTTCTTTAACATTATTTGCTCTGGTATGATTAGAAGTTTTTATATATCTCTCCAACATTGTAGTATTAGTATGCCCGCTTATAGCAAGTAAATCTACTAATGTTACCCCAGCATGTTGTGAAGCATTTGTTAAGAATGATCTTCTACATGTATGAGAAGTTACAAGTTCCCATTTTGGGTAATCATCAACAATTTTTCGTTTCTTCTTATTTTTCCCTTTCCCAATTATAATAGATTTAGAACCTCTAACTATTTCATCAATTCCAGCTTCTTTACATATCAATTTGATGTATTCATTATACTTAACATCAGAAATCTTTCGCGGTAATTTCCCTCTATTTTTAACTAATATTTTTCGAATAGGGTTGAAAATAGGAATAACGATTTCTTTTTTTGTTTTTACAGTTGTAAGTTCAATAAATTCTTTTTGAAAATGGTCAGAGTTTAGCTGGAATAGATCTGAAATTCTTAACGCAGAAAATAACTGAATAATAAACCAATCTTTTGCGTTATCCATGTATGAGCCACAAGGGAAATTAGTCTTAAGAATTTTGTCTATATCATTTTCGTTAAGGTATATCGAAATGCTATCTTCTGGTGAGTAAGTAAAAGTTCCGTGAATAAAATCTTGACTGACTTCTATTTTTTTTTGCATTGCAAATCTGAGAATAGCTTTCAGTTTATTGATATTTGTGTCAATAGTACCAGAACCAAGCTTTTGTTGTGATTCCTGAAAATAGACGAATTTATCAAAAATGTTAAGATCTATATCTCTTAGTTTTATATCAACTGTTTTATTATAAATGTTAAATTGTTTCCAACATTTAATCATAGTTTTGTATCCTTTAATTGTATTGGGTAAAAGGTTTTTTCCGTTCTTTACTTGTCCTTTAATTTTTTTGTTGATAGAAATATAATGATAATAATAATTAGTAAAGTAAGGTTCGTTATCAATTTCTTCTGGTTTCGATTTAGGATTCTCAAAACCAAAAAAATCGTTATATTTTTCGCGCAGCCATTTTGAGGAGAGTTTTTGATTTTGGGCTTTTGGAGAATATATTTGCTCGTGAATAAACTGAGAGAATAATATTAATGAGTTGTTTAATTCTATAGATTTTTTGTAATCATTTTCAGTCCTTTTATATTTAAAGCTTTGGTTAAGATTATCCCATTTATCAAAATCAAGTACAATATGATTTATTGTTATTTTAATGTCAACTGAATTAGCGTTTCTAATTCGGTAAACTAATTTTTTTCCTGATTTTGTTGGTTCTACTTTGAACTTGCCTATTGCAATCATTTTCTTAAAAATTATGTGTTAAACATTGAATGAGAGAAATCAAAAAAATTACCATATTTATTACCATGGCTATGATTTCATAAGCTTTCATAAAGTTTCATATTTTTTCCGTGACAAGTTGACAATATCTTTGTAGTAAAGGGTTTTGTCAGGTTTTAATTAGCAGCAATGTTTTTATATTAATTATATTTTCAGCTAATAAATGCTCCCACTCCGAGTACTAAGCAAAAGCTCGAAACATTAGTTTCGAGCTTTTTTTATTTACATTCTCCTTTTTGTATAATTTTTACTTCAAATTTTCGGGCTCTATCATCTATAAAAGTAACTTCGTTTTCATAAAATTCAGGAAGTTTGTAATGCGTATTATCCAGCCAACCACCATTTGGCCAATCAATTTTATGCAGATAATTATTTTTCGTTGTTATAGTTACTCGATATGTCTTTGTTGACTTATTCGTTTTAACCTTGACATTTGCGCAATATTTTCCATCTTCAATGTGATCATTTATATTATGAAAATCTGAAGATGAGGAACAACTATAAATAATAGTAAAGCAAAAAAGTAAAAGTATATTTTTCATCATCTTTTTATTTAATCTTCGCTTAACAATCTATTGATATTCTGTTAAGCTTTGAATTTAATTTGCTGCATACATTTGCAGTAACAAAATCCTCATGTGTTAATTTATATCATTTCTCAAAATTACTTCTCTTTTCGGGAAGTTTTTTTGTTTTTATTAAGAAATCAGATTAAAATGTAACGTACTATACGCCTAATTTTTAAGTATAATACATATTGAAATTTTATTAATAATCAGTCGTTTATAAGTGTTTTATTTTTAATAAAGATTTAACTTCTTGAGTTTTATATTAACGTTAGGTGGCATAGTAGTTGTCATTTTATTCACTTTTTAATTAAAACTTAAAATTACTCAGATGACTAATATAGATTCAAAAAAAAATCTGGCAAACACGATTTTGTTATCCACCACGGAGCCTAAAACAGTGTTAAAGGTTATTCGATCGGATGAACATGAAAAAAAGTCTTTAAGAAATAAATTCATAGAGAGAATTTCTAAAAACTGTCTTACAAAGAAAGATTATCTAGTAATTGCTACAACTTTTGTGATTATGCTAACTTCTATTCTTTTTTTGTTTATTTATAAAAGTGAATTTCTACAATGGCATAGCACTAAATTATCTACCTGGTGGGGTGTTATTATTTATAGCCTTGGATTGGCACTTCTTATTCTTAAAACTTCTTTTCTTTTTTATTTAGGCTATTTATTCATAAAATATAAACCGGTCAAAAATGTTGCTGATGTAGATTTACCAACTTGTACCATTATTGTTCCGGCGTATAATGAAGGAAAATTAGTATATGATACTTTGTTAAGTTTAGCTGATAGTAATTATCCATCCGAAAAATTACAGATCTTAGCCGTTGACGATGGGAGTAAAGATGATACATGGAAATGGCTTCTTGAAGCGAAGAAAGTATTAGGAGATCGCGTTACACTTTTTCAACAGCCAAAAAATATGGGAAAACGTCATGCATTATATAAAGGATTCAAAATTGGAAAAGGGGAAGTTTTTGTGACGGTTGATAGTGATTCTATTGTAGATGAATCTACGCTTAGAAACTTGTTAAGCCCTTTTGTAGTGAATGAAAATTGTGGTGCTGTCGCTGGCAATGTTCGTGTATTGAATAAAGAAAAAGGTTTGATTCCAAAAATGTTGAGTGTTAGTTTTACATTTAGTTTCGAGTTTGTGCGATCTGCTCAAAGTGTGTTAGGTTCTGTGTTTTGTACACCTGGAGCTTTAGCAGCTTACAGAAAAGATGTTGTACATAATTGTTTGGAAGAATGGATAAATCAATCTTTTTTAGGGCAACCAAGTACAATCGGGGAGGATAGAGCTTTGACAAATATGATTTTGAAACAAGGTAAACATGTCTATTTTCAGAAAAATGCAATGGTTTATACCAATACTCCAGAGCGTTATAAGAATTTATACAAAATGTTTATTCGTTGGGAGAGAAGTAATGTTCGTGAGAATATTATGATGACAAAATTTGCTTTCACCAACTTTAGAGAAGGTTCTACAGTAGGAACTCGTATAATTCTGATGATGCAATGGATAAAATTAATCATGGCAATTCCATTATTTTTAATTTTAATCTTTTTTGTCGCAACACATCCAATTTTATTCATCACAAGTACATTGTCTGGCGTTTTAGTTTTTTCAAGTATTCAGATGATTTTTTATGCAAAAAAATACAATTTTAAAGAAGCTTTATTAGCATACGTTTACAGTATTTTCTATATGTTCACGCTTTTTTGGATTACGCCTTATGCCATTGTAACAGCAGGAAGAAGTGGTTGGTTAACGAGAGAATTACCTCAGGCAACTTAAAATTTTAAATATTAATTCATACAAAAACTTCTCTCATTGGGAAGTTTTTTTGTTTTTACATAAAAAGTAAAAGACTAACAGCCATTACAAACATTCCGATTACAATTCCGTAAGTTGATAATTTTTTTCCAGCGTATTCGTTTGCGGTCGGAATTAATTCATTAATCGAAATATAAACCATCATACCTGCGACACTTGCGAAGATTGCTCCGAAAATTGATTCATCAAAAAATTGTAACAATACAAAATAGCCAATTAATGCGCCAATAGGTTCTGTTAATCCTGATAAAAAGGAATATAGAAATGCTTTTTTTCTATTCTTTGTAGCGTAATAGATTGGTATAGCAACGGCGATTCCTTCTGGAATATTATGAATAGCAATAGCTGAAGCTATAGAAATTCCGTAAGTTGGATTTTCTAATGCTGACAAAAAAGTTGCTAATCCTTCAGGGAAATTATGAATTGATAAAGCTAAAGCAGAAAACAAACCCAAACGCAATAATTTCTGATCGTTTGTCTCTGTTTTATTTTCATCGCAATGATGATGAGGCAATATTTTATCGATTAAAATAATGATTAAAATTCCTGCAAAAAATCCCAATAATGTATAAGTGTAACCTAATTTTTCTCCAAAAACACTTGATAATGATAATTTAGCTTTTGTTAAAATTTCTACAAAAGAGACATAAAGCATTACACCAGCAGAAATTCCCAACATTACGCCTAAGAATTTTGGATTGAATTTTTTGTATAATAAACATAAAATACTTCCTATTCCAGTGCTAATTCCGGCAAGAAAGGTTAAACTAAAAGCAAATATTAACGGATTTGAAAACATTAATTTTAATAATTAAGTTAGATTAATCTAACAAATATAATCTTTTCATTGTTTTGAACCAAGATAAATTAAGAAACCAACAAATTTCAATGTAATTTATCAGTTGTTGTAAATTATGAAAAGGATAAACTTATTTTTGTTGTATTAGTTTTTATTCAGATGGAACTTTTAGACGAAAATATTCAAAGCGATGTGTATCGCTCAATGCTCGAAATGATTGCCAAATTGGGACTTTCGAGTTATTCTACCACAATAATGACAACAATTGTTCTATCAATTTTGTTAGTTATTATATTGTATGCGATCGATTTTTTATTGCGAAAAGTGCTATTACTTGTTTTAACAAACTTTATTGCAAAAAGTAAAACAAAGATTGACGATTTATTAATCAAGAACAGGGTTTTACAATTCGCAACACATATTGTTCCTGTAATTGTCGCCAAAGAAGCGATCCCACTTATCTTCAAAGGATTTCCTAATTGGATCAAAATTGCGATGCAAATTACAGATATTGCATTGGTAATTGCTGTTGGATTGTTGTTTAATGCAATTTTTAAAACGTTCAGGGATTTTCTTCGAGGTAATAAATCTTTTTCGGATAAACCAATTGATAGTTATCTGCAAGTGATGAATATTTTAGTTTTCTTTGTTTGCGGAATTCTAATTTTTTCGATTGCGACAGGAAAATCGCCTATTACATTTTTGGTTTCTTTGGGAGCGGCTTCGGCGGTTTTGATGTTGGTTTTTAAAGATTCAATATTAGGTTTTGTGGCGAGTATTCAGGTTTCGATGAATGATATGGTGCGTGTGGGTGATTGGATTGAAATGACGAAATATGGCGCAGACGGAACAGTTACTGAAATTAATTTAGGAACGGTAAAAGTTCAGAATTTTGATAAAACAATTACAACAATTCCGACGTATGCCTTAGTTTCAGATTCGTTTCGTAATTATCGAGGCATGCAAAATGCAGGTGGACGACGAATAAAACGTTCGATAAATATTAAAATGAATTCGATTCGATTTTTGACAGAAGAAGAAATTGAAGAATTGAAAAAAATCCGCATGTTACACGATTTTATTGTGGATAGAACGAACGAAATCAATCAATATAATGTATCGAATAAAGTTGATCCAACGATTTTAGCGAACGGAAGACGAATGACGAATATTGGTCTTTTTCGACAATATATCAAGACATATACCTATAATAGCCCAAAAATCAGAACAGATTTGATGTTCGAGGTTCGACAACTTCAACCAACTGAACATGGTTTGCCAATTGAGTTATTTATGTTTACAAATACAACGGTTTGGAACGAATATGAAGTGATTATGGCTGATATTTTCGATCATATTATTGCGGTTGTTCCATATTTCCATTTAGAAATTTTCGAGTCGCCTTCTTCGGATGATATGCGTGTTATTGCAGAAGCTATAAAAGCTAATAATTAACAAAGAAGCTGAACATTAATGTTCAGCTTCTTTGTTTTCGTTTGGTTTTTCCATCAAATTAACCATCAAATTTTTTAGTTTTTGATACATAAAAGAAGTTAATAAGATTAAAATTCCTAAAACAATAAAAGATATTATTCTGAAAATATTGCTCATTTCCCAAACATCTACGAAATATAATTTTAGAATAATCAATCCAAATAATATAATTCCAACAATAGGAAAACCTTTCAGTTGCTTTCTTAATCCGAAATAAATCAATACAAATCCTAAAACTGCCCAAATAATTGGTAATAATATCATTCGGAAAATATCGGCTTGATGTGAGAAATTAGAAGAGTTTTCGTCAAGTGTTATCAACATAAAACCATTGTATTTCTCGAAACTAATCACATAAACTAAGACAAGCATACTGATGATTTGTTTTGCTTTGGAGCTTTGGAAATCGCTACTTTTTACAACAAAATAAATAATGTAAGCTGTCGGAATGAGATAACTCAAATAAAGAAAATAACTACCGATGTTATAATTTGTTTTGTTTAGTAATAATGGAATTTCGGCAATCATTGGTAAAAATACAATGCAGAAAGTTGCTGAAATTTGTAAAACAAGTTGCAAGGTATTTCCTAAATTTAGTTTTTCGCGTAGCGTTAAAATAAAAGCAATAAAGAATAATGTATATATCAATACATAACTTACAATCATCATAAAGTTGAAATACGGTTCGATTTGGTAAATTAATTCGAATAAAATTCCTGTGTACATCAATAAAAGAGATATTGAGATGAAAATAAATTTGGAATGATTGAGCTTGAAACCTAAAAATTGTTCTTCGGTTTCGAAATCTTTCATCAAATAAATATTGACAACAGAACAAATTAATGCAATAAAACTTGTAATGAAAACATGGTTAAAAATTACGGCTAAATGTTTTTCAGTATCGATATAATCAAACCAATTGGTGCATAAAGCAATCAATAAAAATGGAAACATGGCGATGAAAAAGATTTTTAAAATGTTTTCTTTACTTTTTTTCCAAAGAAACAGTAACAAGGTTGATTCAATCGCGAAACAAATCGAAACGACATTTGCTTTAAATTGTAATGCAATTGCAGTTGTGATAAGCGTAATGCTCAAACCGATTAAGGTATTTTGTAATAAATTATTTTTAGATGTTTTGTAGATGTAAAATGCACCGAAAGCGTTTGCTAATCCAAATAAGAATGCTATTAAACCATTGTTATTTCCAACAATAAAATAATAAACCGAAGAAATTAAGATGGTTGATAAAATGGTATTGAAAATTAGTAAAAGGCAATTCCAAACCGAAAATTCTCCTTTTTTGATGTAGTTAATTAAACTTGTAATAGTGAAAATAACGTAAAGCAAGCCAAAGAAAAGATATTGCGTTGAGGTTTTAGAATTGTCGATCCAAGCGATACTATATATAAAGGTAAAGCCAAATGCGATAAACGAAATAACTTGCCAATCTTTTCGCCAAGCCATGTACAGCATACTCAAGTTTAGAATCGTTAAATAACCAAACATAAATACAAAATTGCTTTCGCCTGTACTAATCATCAATGGAGCGGTAAAACCACCAATAATCGAAAAAATGGCTAAAACTTGTCGATTATATAACATTGCCATCACGATAGAGAAAATCGTTACAATTGTTAATAATCCAAAAGTGGTATTCTGAGAAAGTAAATGATATTCTCGGAAGGCGATGGTTAAGGTGAAATATAAAACGGTTAATCCGCCACCGATTAAGATGGAAGAAAAGATTTCAAAATTTTTCCGAATAAAATGAGCAATTCCAATAATTCCTAAACCAACTCCAATTCCAATCATTACTCGGAAAGTTTCGTTGATCCAATTTTGATCAATTGCATATTTTACGAAATAAGCAATTCCCAGAACTAAGGTTACAATTCCGAAAATCGTCAAGAAATTGTCTTTGATAAATGCAATTGCATTGTTGAGATTTTTATCAAAACTGCTTTCAGTTGTTTGTCTTGGTGGAATTTCGTCAAAAATACGTTTTGGCGTTTCGATTTTATGATAGGAAACAACTTCTGGTTGAGGTTCAATTTTTTTCTCTTCAACTATTTTAGGTTGCTCAATAATTGGTTTTGATTCAGTTTTAATTTCTTTTGCATCCAATTGCTCTTGCAAATGCTTTAGCTTAGTTTCTTGATAATCAATTTGTTTTTTTAGTTTCGAAACTTTATTAAACAAAATAACAATCAATACGAATATAATAATGGCAATTAAAAATTCCATAAAGTGTTTTTTAGGTAAATTGAAGTTAAGCTTTTTTTCAGAAAGCCTAAAATTTTGTTTTGCATATACCAAAATCATTCTGTTTTCGTTATTCTACAAAATCTTTATTTTTGCTAAATGTTTAAAAAGCTAAGTACATTATTGTTTATCGCGCTATCGACTTCGATTTTTGCGCAAGATGGAACGCGTGTTTACGAGTTTTTGAACATTACAACTTCTCCACGTCAAGCGGCTTTGGGAGGAAATGCAGCAACTTCTTGGGATGCTGACCCCAATTCTGCTTTATGGAATCCGGCCTTGATGAACCGAGAAATGCATGGTCAATTTGGAATCAATTACGTCAATTATATTGCGGATGTAGATTTCGGAACATTTTCGACGGTTTATGAAATCGATCAAGAAAATTTTGTTTCTGTTCATGGTCAATATGTTGATTACGGAAAATTAATTGGAACTGACGAAAATGGAAATGTGACAGGGAATTTCAAAGCAAATGATGCCGCAATTACAGTTGGTTATGCACGTGTTTTGGGCGATTATTGGACAGTAGGAGCAAATTTAAAATACATTAATTCTACAATAGAATCATATAAATCCTCGGCAATTGCTGGAGATATAGGTCTTTCGTACCACGATTTCGATAAAAATATCAATGTTTCGTTGGTTGTGCGCAATATCGGTCAACAAATTCAAACGTATAATGGCAAAAAAGAAGACATGCCAACGCAAGTTAATTTGGGAATTTCTCATCGATTAGAACATGTTCCGTTAGAATTTACGTTTTCTTTGCACGATTTACAGAAGTTTGATATTTCCCAACCTTATAATAAAAACGGACAAGAAGTTTCTGCTGGAAGAAAAATGATTGATCACCTTTCGGTTGGAGCAGAATTATTTCCAGAATCAGATTTTAATATGCGTTTAGGTTATAATTTCAAACGTGGAAATGAATTAGCAGCCGAAGGAATTCGCTCTTTATCTGGTTTAACGTATGGTTTTGGAATCCGTATAAATGCTTTTCGATTCGAGTTTAGTCATGCGAATTACCACAAATCTGGAGGTTCTAATCACTTTGGTTTGATTCTCAATTTAGACCGAATTATTCAAGGTCGAGATTATTGGAGAAGTAATCCTTGGTTATAAAAACTTTTCAAACAACTATAAAATCTTATCTTTGTCTTCAATTCTATATAGATGAAAGAAAATTTAATTATTGCAATCGACGGATATTCTTCTACAGGAAAAAGTTCGATGTCAAAAATTATTGCAAGAAATCTTGGTTATACACATATTGACAGTGGCGCAATGTATCGCGCTGTGACTTTGTATGCATTTCAACATCAGTATATTGTCGATAATAAAATTGATGAGCAAGCATTAATAATCAATTTATCTGACATTAAGATAGAATTTAAACAAGATCTTATAACTCAAAAGAATCTTACCTTTTTGAATGGTGAAAATGTAGAAGCTGATATTCGTACGATGGAAGTTTCTAAAATGGTTAGTCCAATTTCTGAGATTCCTGCTGTTCGCGATTATTGTGTAGCGCTTCAACAGCAAATGGGAGAAAAAGGAGGTATTGTGATGGATGGTCGCGATATTGGGACAACAGTTTTTCCAAATGCAGATATCAAAATTTTTGTTACAGCTTCACCAGAAGTTCGTGCGCAACGTCGCTTTTTAGAATATCAACAACAAGGGAAAAATATTCCATTAGATGAGGTTCTAAAAAATGTGAACGAAAGAGATTATATCGATTCTCATCGCGAATATTCACCACTTCGTAAAGCAGATGATGCAATAGAAGTTGATAATTCGAACATGAATTTAGAAGAAACGGTGAATAAAGTGATGGAGATTATCAATTCTAAAAAATAGAATCCTCTGTTGCGGTTGTAAATTCTTCCAGAAATTTCATTCCTCGGTAGGAGTTTCCTTTTAAGTTTAATTTAGGACTCCAAACTGAAACAATGTAATATTTGGGCATAATTGCAACAATTCCTCCGCCAACACCACTTTTTCCAGGTAATCCAACACGAAAAGCAAATTCACCAGATTCATCATAGAAACCGCAAGTTTGCATAATAGCGTTGATTCGTTTTGTTTGACTAATGTTTAAAACTTGATAATCATCAAATAAGTTTTTTCCTTTATTAGCCAAAAAAGAAAAAGTTTTACTCAACTCCATACACGACATTTCAATCGAGCAGATATAAACATACAAATCCAGAACATCTTCTGGAGAATTATGAATGTTGCCCAACGATTTTATAAAATTTGTCAAAGCTGTATTACGATAAGCGGTAGAAAACTCACTTTTTGCAATTTTATCAGAATATTGAATAGAATAATTACCAGAAACCTTTTTGATAAAATTTAAAAAATATGCTTTCGGATTATCGCAAATATCAATTAAGATGTCGCAAACCACTAAAGCGCCCGAATTAATAAATGGATTTCTAGGAATTCCTTTGTCAGTTTCTAATTGCAACAATGAATTAAAAGGCGTTCCCGAAGGTTCTAAATCAACTCTCTCCCAAATTTTCTCGCCAATTTCTCTATAAACTAAAGCCAAAAGCAACACTTTTGAAATACTTTGAATCGAGAATTTTTCTTCACAATCACCAAATCCAAACTGAAGTTGATCCGTAAACAATAAAGAAACTCCAAATTTCTCACCGTCTATTTTAGATAATTCAGGTATATAGTTAGCTGTTTCTCCCAAATTCTCTTCTTCAATTACTTTTAGGTAAATGTTATTTATTATCTCAAAATATTCTTTTTCTTTCGAAATCATCGCGCATATTATATATAGTATGAATGTAAATCTATTTTACATGTTAAACAAAATTAAAAATTTATTTATTTTTTTGAATAAACCATTTTCGCTTTGAGACAATTCCTCCCGAATAGTTCCTTCAAAAGTATCCATTTTGCTTTTCTTGAACAAAAGAAAAGCAAAACGTCTAATCATTTTATGAGTTTAAAAGGTATTCTTGAGTAATTAACAAGTTTAATTTTCCTGTCCTTTCGAGCTTGTCGAGAAATCTATCTCGTTATAATTTTGTGCTATAAAAAGAGCTTTTCTCGTCAAAAATCTAATATCTCAGTTCTCATATCTAAACATTTCAAAAAATATTTTCCATTGTACCAGTGACTTAAGGAAAGAATGTAAAATAAATGTAAAGTATGTTTGGAAAAGCGGAAAAAGGGTACGTATATTTGCAACCTCAATACGAAAGACGAGTAGTATTGTAGTTGACATAGGAACTTATATATCGCTAAAATTTATTTAAAAATAAATTTGCGAGTTTGGAAATAAGTATTACCTTTGCCATCCGATTCCGAAAGGAGTTTGAGAGTGAAAGTAAGAATTGACT